>CAJTVH010000031.1 GCA_910579745.1 uncultured Clostridia bacterium
ATTATAAAAAATAAAACGAAACAGAAAGGCTTTTCTGTTTAATTGAACCGTTTTGGTTTATTTTTTAATAATTTTTTTGGATATTTCGCCTATATAACTGATAGCTTATGATAGTTTCCAGATACGCCCTAAGGCAACCATACGAAAGTTTAAGAAAAAGTGCGGTAATTTAACTTTATATTTAATAAATGAGGAGTGTGCTGAAAAATTATATAAAAGTGTTTTTTCTCGGTACATGGCGGCGATATTTAATCATCGTTTATATATTAAAAAAGTTTTAAAAAGCAAACACACTCTATCATATATTTATTATAATAGATTTTAAATAAAAAGTAAAATTTATGGAGATAATTTTTAGGCTGTTTTAAAATTTTAGTATAAATTATTAAAAGTGGAAAAATATCATAATATTTTTAAAAGCTAAAATATAAGTAAAGAATTTTAAAAAAGTTAAAGAGAGGATACTTATAGGTATCCTCTCTTTTTAGAGTCTGCCTGAAATTTTTAAGAACAAGCTTATTTTATGTTTTATAATTTTTTATATTTTAGAAATTTTTACACACATTCTTAAATATTTTTGCAGTTTTCACATTTTCCGTAAAAATAAAGCTGAGTATACTCAACGGAAAAACCCATTTTATTTCTAATATCGTTATTTATGTCTATTGTATGTGGTAAGGGGTAATCACAAACTGATTTACAGCAGGTACATATAAGGTGTGAATGGAAATTTGTGTTTGCGTCATATCGAATGCTTGAGTCATTTAAATTTAATTCTTGTATAAGGCACGCTTTTTTTAATGTTGTTAAAGTTTTATAAACAGTCGCTATACTTATCGAGGGGTTTAACTCTTTTAAAGATGTATAAATTATTTCCGCTGTGGGATGTGTATTTGTATCACATAAGAATTTGTAAATAGCGATACGTTGTGGCGTGACTTTTAATTTTTGGGATTTTAATTTTTGAAAAATTTTTTCCATAAAAATCACCTCTGAAGTCAATTAATTATTATATTATAAAAATTTAATATGGAAAATAAAAAGTGTTTATATCATAAAGTGAGTAAACACTTTAATTAATAATAATATTTATTTAATAATAAGTCAATAGTCTATAATATAAAACTATATAAATCAATCTTTAGGATGGAACCGATTTCGAGCTGAAAATTTTGCGAATCGCTATAGATCAATTATTTTCTAAAATTTATAGTTTGTGAAATATTTGTTTAAGGCTTTAATTTTAAAATATTTTATTATTATTTTAAATGAATTAAAAAAGGATATGCCGATAAGTGGTAAAACAGAGCGAGAGGTTTGCGCTCTACCTTTATAGTTAATAAACTTAAAAAGAAACAAAATGAGACAAGGCAAAAATCATTTCCGCAAGGCAGATGAGTATCATAGCCTATAAGAGGCGTGGGCGAGCGACCACAACACGGCGAAAATGATTTTAGCTGATGAGTATGTTTATTTTTATGTTTGTTGATTATGTTATGTATAATTATAAAAAAGAAGGGAAGTTCAATAAATATTTTTTTATAATTTATGGTATTTTATTAATTTTTAATCAATAAAATGTATATATAGCAATATACATATTTTATTTTTTATGTTTTATTAGAGAGTATCTGAAAACAAAAATACGAGCGAAAAATTATAAAAAATAAAACGAAACAGAAAGGCTTTTCTGTTTAATTGAACCATTTTCGTTTATTTTTTAATAATTTTTTGGATATTTCTCGTATATAACTGGTAGCTTATGATAGTTTTCAGATACGCCATAAGTAATTACTATTATAATTTTAAACTTAATGTGTAAGTAGATGTTTACGTGAGTTAATAACATTAACGGTACTTATGCATTTTAAAATAAGTTTATTATTATTTTTACGAATTTTATAAGGGAGGGATAAATTTTGAATTTTGAGGAAGCCGCTCAGATAGCTAAAATAATGAAAATTATGTCGGAACATGGCGATATTTCAGCTGAGGAAAAACTTATTAAAATGGCTATGACTTATGTGAAACCTGAATATAAAAGAAACGCGGAAATTATAGCTAAATATATTGAATTTGCAAATATGGCGAAAAGGCATAAAAACGCTGTGTCCGCACAAAGTGGCGGAAAATTTAGCTGGCAAAAAAATATGCTTGAGGATGTAAGCAAATCTTTTAACGGTAAAAAAAAATTAAAAATAGATATGCTTTTGAAAGTTATTGAGTTAAATGAGATTATTGAGCGAATTTAAAGGAGGTTAAAGATGGAACTTGATAAATTGTTTAAAAAAGACGCTTTTAAAAATATAGATAGAGGGTTTATGTCATCTTTAGAAAAATTATCGAAAGATATAAAGGGGAAAGATTTTAATGAGACTCTTGATTTGATTATTAAATTCAGCGAAAATATGCCCAAAAATAAAAATATTTCTGAAGAGGAAAAGGGGGCTATGATAAACGCTGTATTGGAGTCTTTAAGTGATGATGAGCGGAATAGATTTAAAACAGTTTTAGAAATGTTGAGTTAATGAAGTATATTAGAGTTAAAAAAATATATATGGAATAGTATTTGTTAATATTTGTTTATATATTTTAAAAATTTATTAGAGAGTATCTGAAAACAAAAATACGCGTGAAAAATTATAAAAAATAAAACGGAACAGAAAGGCTTTTCTGTTTAATTGAACCGTTTTGGTTTATTTTTTAATAATTTTTTGGATATTTCTCGTATATATCTGATAGCTTATGATAGTTTTCAGATATGCCATAGTTAATATACTGCCGTTCTTTATATATTCTTATAACTAAAAAGTGTGTGAACTTTTATCGAAGTTATTATTTGTATAATTTTAGCCAATAACGCAAAGAACCCAGATGTGTTATAATTAAGGTATTTTAAAAAAGTGTTCGCTTAAAAAGTAAAATTTGGATTTGATTACTTTTCGATATCCTATGTTATAACATATTTTAATAACATAATCGCTTATCTATTAAAAATTAAAAGTTTTATTGTTGTTAATGCTGTCTTTTATATTAATTTTAATTTCTACAGTAATAAAGTTTTTAGTATAACAATACTGTGACTGTGATATTTTTTTAATTCACACAGTTTAAAAATAGGAATTATAAGTTTGGCTCAAGCGGTATTGAGGCTGTCTGAAAACTTATTTTTTTCTTTACAGCCAAATTAGTTTTCAGACATACCTCTTTAATTTATATTAATAAAAGCAAGTTTTAACTATGGTTATTATTATACCGATATATTAGGTTTAGATTGTTTTTATTTAAGATAGTTTTTCTTAATGTGAAATTTAAAAATTTACATATAGACTAACGATCTGATAATGTTTATATGACATAAGTTTAAACAAGGAGTTTTTATTAATATAAATTTGCTGTAAAATAATGCTCAATGAATATGAGCTTTATTTTTATTAAATTTTCGTTCTAGCTTTAAAGTTATATTTGATTACTCTCTTTTTATTTCCAGTCAGTTTAATTGAGAGCCACATCTAGATACTTATTTTAAGTATACAGAATATGCAGCCGTATTTATATTTTCTATGATTTTGCCGAGATTATATTTTGTAAGCGATTAGAATATAAATACTTATGTTCCTATTGCTGTAACCATTATTTTACCTTCCTCAAATTTTATTGTAATTATAACAATAAATTAAAAAAATAATATCGTATTAAACCATAGTTATAAAAAAGCAATCCCCCAAAAAAATTTGCTTTTTTGACCTTGCCGCCCAATTGAGGCGTATGTAATTATATCATAGACAATTGTAAAAAAAATCAATTTGTAAAAAATAACAATGTTTTTGTAAAAAATAACAATAATAAAGCGGGTTTATAGAATTTTCTCCAAATTAATTTTAAAATTTAAGGTTTTAAGGTATTTTTTATAATATAAAAAATCGTGATTTGTATATTTATTATTAGGGCGTATCTGATAGCTTATGATAGTTTTCAGATACGCCCTAAGTAAATTTATTATTGTATAAAAATATTTCAACAATAAATTTATCTTCTATGTACTCAATATCTATTTGTCCATTATATAATTCAACTATTCTCTTGACATTTTTTAACCCATATCCGTGATTTTTTTTATCATTTTTTATAGTTTTGAAAATTTCTTTATTTTTATTAATTTTTCCGTTAAAAGTATTTTCTATCCTTATAAATAATGCCTTATTTATATATTTTATTACAACGGTTATTTCTTTTTTATCATAATTATCCACAGCGTATATAGCGTTATCCAATAAATTTCCAAGTATTATATCAATATGATAATCTAAAACAAATAAATTTTCTGAAGGTATGGAAACTTCTGTTTTTAAATTTATATTTTTAGTTTTATAATCCTTGAATTTATAATTTAATAAACTATCAATAACAATATTGCCAGTTTCAGATATATTGCCGGAATTATGAAAATCACCAATAAGATTCTCTATATATTTGATTCCATCTTTTTTATTATTATTTTCAAAATATCTCATTAAAACTATCATATGATTTTTATAATCGTGTTTTAATTTTCTTATAGTATCCTCGGATTCCATTGTAACTTTAAGTTGATTTTTATAATACTTATTTCTATTTTCTATAGCGCACCTATCATACGCTTTTTTATAATATTTTGTCACTTCGTAAAAGAAATAAAAAATCAAAATATTTATCATTAAAATAACTATAATAGCCACCGCGTTATATACGGACCAATTTTCAGCCAAAACTATTGGCGAGGCAAGGTATATTGAACTTATAGAAATTATCAAGAGAGTAATCCAGTGTTTTATTTTAAGTATAGCGTAATTATTGTTATTTTTATTAAATATTTTTTTGAGTATTATCTGTGTTATAAATATAAAAATATTTGATAATATATAACTTAACAATATTTTTTTGAAGCTCTGATCGGCAACAGTTTTTGAAATAAAGAAATATATACCGCCCTCATATATCATTGCCAGTGAATATACACAGATTACGCATAAAATACGCATATAAAATTTACCTTTGAAAAAATAAGAATATAAAATAAACAGCAGTATGTTTGAGATCAAATCTAAATGAGGGTTTTTAAGGTATATGTGTAAGAAACTATTTATTATAAAATAACAACCCAATCCCAGTGGTCTTAGATAGTGTTTAGTTTTTAATCTTTTTAAAAAAATAGGGATATAACCGCATAATATAATTATTCTAAAAAAATTATAAATCAAATAATAATATATTTCGTAACCATCTGTCATAAATATACCTCCATTAAATAATACTTTTGTATTTTTTTCGTATTTCTTTTTGATATGTCCGACTGATGGGAATACGTATATTATGTGTTAGAATTATCTCGTCATATCTATACTCATCAATATATTTACAATTTACTATGTAAGACTTATGAACTTGCATAAAATTATTAGGTACGTTTACATCATTTAATTTCATATAACACTCATAATCTTTATCTACTGTAGCTATTATGATTTTTCTTCCTTTTCCCATAAAATATAGTATATTTGTATATAAAATTTTTTTAATATTTTTGCCGTTTTTTACCTCGAAAAAGATTTCATCGTTATAACCTATTTCTTCTAATATGTTAAATACTTTATTAATTTTCTCATAAGTTATAGGTTTTATAATAAAATCTAACGGTCTGCTTCTGAATAAACTCATAGCGTATTTTGTATATGAGGAAATGTAGATTATATTTACGGAATTATTTTTAAGCGCCATTCGTATTTCGTAGCCTAAATCGCTTCCATTTTCATTATCAATTTTAATATCCAAAAAGATTAGTTTATATGAATTTTCTTCTCTCATTTTTTCAAGTAAACTTTTTCCTGAATAAAATTTATCAATCTGTACTTTTAGTTTTTTATCTTCTGTACATTTTAAAATATGTTCCTCAATTTGAAAACATATTTCTTTATCATCGTCACAAATAGCAATTTTAAGCATAAAAATACCTCCCGTAAAATATTTAAATTTTTACATTTTATGATTAGATTTTACATTATTTTTCAAAAAAATTCAATACCATATTAAAAACCTTTAAATATATTATTTATATCTATATTTTTAAAAAATTTAAATATTTTGTTGATTGAGAGTGTTTATGGAAACTGTTTTAGAAGTAAAATTTTGGGTGTTTTTTATATTTGTTTAATTAAAGTTTTATTTTTTAGAAAAATTTTATATAATTTCTGTATTTTATTGAAAAAAATTTTTTTTTGTGATAAACTTAAAATAAAAGAAAATTATAGAATTATTGATTTATTAAAGAATAAACAGTGATTTTAATATTTATAATATAAGTATAAATAATTAAAAGGCTGAAAATATGTTTTTTAAATGGTGTGTAAAACTGAAAAAATATTTTTTTACTAAATGTATTATTTGTGGAAAAAAATATTAAGGAACTTTCATTAAAAAATAAAAACTGACGTCTTTAAGAATTTATTTTGGCGTTTTGAGTATTTATAAACATTTATGAAATGTTTGTTTTATACATTTAAGGTTTTTAATATGACGGATTTTAGTACTTGCGGAGAGTTCAATTTATATATACATTATATTTTGCACATCTTTATAATTATTATATATTAATTAAGGGGGTAATTAAAATGAATATGCCGCAAAGATTGTCAAAATCTAAGATTATTTTTTTAGCTGTCGCTTTAATTATTTTTTTAGCAACCGCGGTATGGTTAATATTGAGTTTTTGTCAAACATCTTATCGTTCTGTTAAAATTGTTGAAACGAAAGGAAGCGTTATTATAGAACGTGACGATGTTGGAAAACTTGACGCGGTAACGAATATGAATCTTATTTTGGGAGATAAAGTTATGACAGATAAAGATTCATACGCGGTTCTTCTTTTGGATACGGATAAATATGTTCATCTTGATTCACAGGGCGAAATTAGAGTAATGGCTGAGGGAAATGAAACAAAAGGAAAGATACAAATACAGCTTGAGAAGGGAACGATTCTTAACGAAATTCAAAATCCTCTCGGTCAGGATTCTTCTTATGAAATAAAAACTCCCAACGCTACAATGTCCGTAAGAGGAACGGTATTTGAAACCCGAAGAAATATTGACGATAAAAATATCGAGCTATTAGTTTATGACGGAAAAGTTGCGCTTAATTTGGTCGGCAAAGGTGAGGCTCTTTATGAAAAGGGTGAGTACACAAAATTTGAGGATAAAGAAAATCCTGGGTTTATAGTTGAACGCGCGGCTATAACAGATGGCATTATGAATATACATATTAAAGACAGACTTGATAAAATTTTAAGTCAAGGCAGAGATATTAATATGGGCGAGTTGGAAGAAGAAAATAATACTGAGTATAACGATAATATTGGGGAAAGTTATAATAAAAATGAAAGTTTTTTGGGCGACAAGAAAAATGTTTCGGAAAATAGTGAAAATAATAAGGACAGCATTGACAGAAATAGTAATTTCAATACAGAAATTACGGGAAATAATAGGGTTTTATCAAATGGAAGGGATATCGGTTTAGGAAGTTTAGGAAATGTATACGCGCAAGTAGCCCAAAACAATAGCGGTGACGCTGAGGATACTCAAAGTCCAAGTAATATTTTAGGTTTTAATACAGAGGATAATAAAACCGCGGACAGTAACCCTGCTTCTATTGTTGAGGCAAACGGCGGTGAAAGCAATGTTTCTGTTTCTAATACAGCTCCTTTTTCTAATTTAGATAAACCTGAAATTAATGATTCGGAAAAACAAGATAATAAAAATGTTGATAACAGTTTAGAAAACGTTATTTCTAAGCAAAATATCTTACAGGTTAAATCTAATGAACTTAGAACTGTTAAGAAATCAAGTCATTCAAGTTCTTCAAAATGGTATACGCATTCTGAGAGCAGTACAGAAAATGTGACGAGCGGAACATCTAAGCCGACTGAGAGTACTACAGAGAAAACGACAAGCGGAACGTCTAAGCCGACGGAGACCGCTACTGAAAATACGACAAGCGGAACGTCTAAGCCGGCTGAGAGTACTACAGAGAAGACAACAAGCGGAACGTCTAAGCCGGCTGAGAGTACTACAGAGAAAACGACAAGCGGAACGTCTAAGCCAACTGAGACCGCAACAGAAAATGTGACAAGCGAAACATCTAAACCGACTGAGGGCACTACAGAAAATACGACAAGTGAAACATCTAAACCGACTGAGAACACTACAGAAAATACGACAAGCGAAATATTTAAACCCTTTGAAAGCAGTACGGAGAAAACAACAAGTGAAACAACCATACCATCTGAGAGCGCTACTGAAGGTTTTTCTGAAGACAACACGGTAATTAGTACGGAAGTTATCTCAACAGAAAGTTCTTCTGAAACTGCCTCAGAAGGTAATACAGAAGTTGCCTCGATAGAAAGTTCTTCTGAAAATTATTCGGAGAATAGTACGGAAGACTCTACAGAGGATAGTACAGTTGAACCAACCGTTGATTCATCAGAGAATGTTACGGAAAGCAGTACAGAAGAAATTTCGGAAATCGATACGGAAGAGTCTACGGAAGAAACAAGTAAAGATAATGAAAATGAGACGAAAAAGGACGCTGAAATTAATTATTTATTAATTCCTATTATTTCAAATAATGTGGACTTAACATCAGGGCAAGCGATAGATATAGGCAATAAAAACTATCTTGTCGCTAAAAATTTTGTTGAAATCGGAAGTAAACTTAAAAAACCACATGGGACCGCTGTAAGTAATATGCAGTTACTGATGATTTCAGGAGCGGATTTTTCATTAATCCGTAAGCTTAATTTAGCTGATTGGTACGCTTATGGTTCGTATGTGCCATGGGATTTTAATTATGATATTGTTAATGGAGATACTAAGATATACGCTTCATGGATACACAGAGAGACAAAAGAAATTTATTATCCGGTTATATTTAATGATGTATATGAGGGTATGTCTTGCGGAGGCTGTATAAAAAATAATACAAAAGTCGGAGTTATTCCTGAGGAAAAAGACGGTTATACATTTAAATATTGGCAAACCGAGACCGGCGAAGCTTGGGACGGTATTGTAGACGGACCAGAATATCTTACTCCGGTATGGGAGGAAGACGGTGGAAACAATAATTAAAAATAAAAAAACACGTAAATTATTTATTATAATTTTAATATCGATCGCGGCGGCTGTCCTAACATGGGCGGCTCCCGTTAAATCGGTTGAATATTGGTTTTCCGATTTGTTTTTTGTCAGACAGCAGAATATTGATAACAGAATAAAAATTATTGGCATTGATGAGAAAAGTCTACAGGAGATGGGACCTTTTCCAGAATGGACAAGACAGCAGGCGGCTGATTTATTAAAAGTATTTGATACAGAATACAGTCCAGCTGTTGTCGCGTTTGATATAAACTATTTTGGTGAACGTGATAAAAAAGGAGATTCAGCTTTAGCGGAATATTCAAAAAGGTTTGAAAATGTTGTTATGGCTTCTCATATTAATTTTTCAACCAAGCTGGAATTAAATAATAATGGCGATAAAACTGTAAATAATCTGTATATTGAGCGGATTGAGAGACCTTATGAGGAGTTAGCGAAAGTTAGCCACAGTGGATTTACAAATGTTGTTCAAGATGAGGATAATTATGTAAGAAGGTCGTATAAGGCTTTTTATGATGAAAATGGCAGGGAAAATTATAATTTCGCTTATGAAATATACAGGGTTTATAAAGAATTAAAAGGCGAAGCTATGGTTGAGCCTAAGACGGACAAGAACGGTATATATGGCTTTGATTATACAACTCAGCAAGGTATATATGAGATATATTCATATACTGATGTGTTAAACGGAAGATGTGATTTAAAAGCGTTTAAGGATAGTATTGTTTTTGTCGGCGCTTATTCTTCCGGTATGATGGATCAGTATTTGGTTCCTATTTCAAAAGGTACGGTTATGAACGGTGTGGAAGTTCAGGCGAACCATCTAAACGCTTTATTAGATGAACGGACGTTTATTGAGGTGCCGGCTTTAACAAACGCTTTTATAACGGCCTTAATTATAGGGATTTTTATTTTTTTAATAATCAATATAAAAATTCCTTATGGAGTCATTTCAGGGATTGTTTTTATTTTAACGACAATTATAATGTCTTTAGTTTTGTATAAAAATGGAATATACTGGCGTTGTTGGAATGTCGTGCTTTGTGTGTTTTTTATAACTTTAATAAAAATAGTGCACGGATATTTTCAGGAAAGAATTAATCAAATGAAAATTTTGGATATGTTCAGAAAATATATAGCTCCTCAAGTAGTTGACGAGCTTGCCAAAAACAAAGATTTTCATATTGAGCTTGGAGGAATTACAAAAGATGTGGCAGTATTGTTTATTGATATTAGAGGTTTTTCATCTATGTCTGAAATTATGCCTCCGGAAAAAGTAATTGAGGTTTTAAATAAATATTTTGATTTGGTTACAAACGCTATATTTAATAATGAGGGGATGCTTGATAAATTTATAGGAGACGCTGTAATGGCTGTATATAACGCTCCTTTAGATATTAAAGATTATGAGAAAAAAGCGGTTCAGACCGGCTTGGATATAGTTAAGGCTCTTAATAAGCTTAACAAAGAGCTGAGGGAAGAACAAGGAATGGAAATTGCCTGCGGAATAGGTATCCATTGCGGCAAGGCAGTTGTCGGGAATATTGGCTGCGCTTATAGAATGGATTATACTGTTATAGGAGATACGGTAAATATAGCGGAACGTCTTGAAGGAATAGCTAGGGGCGGGGTAATTAATATAAGCCAGGAAGTCTATGATAGAGTAAAAGATAATTTTTCAGCAAAGCCTAAAGGCGCGTGTACGCTCAAAGGAAAACGTAAAGAAGTTATGGTTTATGAAATGGAGGCGGCACAGGATGAATCGGGAAATTCTTAACAGGGTTTTAGAAATCGGTATTCAGCTTTCAGCTGAACGTGATTATGATACTTTGCTTACTAAAATAGTTGACTGTGCGATGGAGATAACAAACTGTGACGGGGGAACCCTTTATATGTATAATGACGGTGTTCTTCGATTTTGCGTTACTAAAAATAAAACTCTTAATATTGAGCAGGGGCTTAAAGATGATGAGTTTTATCCGGCGGTTTTAATGAAAGATGAGAATATATGCGCTTATTCAGCCATTCATAAGAAAATGCTTAACATTGAGGACGCTTATGAAAGCGATGAGTTTGATTTTAGCGGTCCAAGGAATTATGATAAACTAACTCAATACAGAACAAAATCTATGCTTGTGGTTCCTCTGGTTAATAACGAGGATAGGCTTATTGGAGTACTTCAGCTTCTTAACGCTATTGATGAGAATGGTGAGATTATACCATTTTCAAAAGAGTTTGAGATGGTTATAAAATCTCTTGCTTCTCAAATGGCTATCGCTCTTTCAAATATGAAAT
Source organism: uncultured Clostridia bacterium (assembly GCA_910579745.1). GTDB lineage: Bacteria > Bacillota > Clostridia > Lachnospirales > CAG-274 > MGBC114079. The sequence goes on from CAJTVH010000031.1 coordinate 11,478, forward strand.
ATGTGCAGGAAATTGAAGGTCTTATGCTTTCAATTACTCAGGCTTTTACCGATGCTATTGATAAAAGAAATCCTTATAATTATTACCATTCAAGAAATGTTTTTCTTTATACTCAAATTTTAGTGAATTATATAAATGAGTTATATGAGAAAGGTGAGTGTGATAGGTTTTTTGATGTTTATAACAGAAAAGAACTTGAGCTTGCAGCGTTAATGCATGACATAGGGAAGATTGTTGTGCCGAGGGAGATAATAAATAAATCAACTCGTTTAGGCTGTAAAATAGACATTATATTGCTGCGTTTTGATTATTTGAAATCGCTGTATAAAATTGATTATTTATCAGGGCAAATTTCGAGAGAGGAATGGCTTAAAACAAAAGCGGAATTAAAAGAGATGAAACGACAAATTAAAAAAATTAATAAAAAAAGTTTTTTGGATAAAGAAAAAATTAATTATATAGATAATATCGCGAAAAAGTGTTACGTAAATTCAGATGGGGAGAAAATTTCTTATTTAACGCCGGAGGAGGCGGAATGTCTTTCTATACCTAAAGGTAATCTTACTGATGAGGAAAGAAAGATTATAAATTCTCATGTTATATATACAGAAAAATACCTTAATAATATGACATTTGGAAAGAGATTTTCATGTATAGGCAAATGGGCGGGAGCGCATCATGAGCTACTTGACGGAAGCGGTTATCCAAGGGGCTTAAAAGGTGATGAAATCGCCTTTGAGTCAAGAATATTGACTGTTATAGATATATTTGAGGCTTTAACAGCGAGTGACAGACCTTATAAAAAAGCAATGGATAAAAAAAACGCTTTTGACGTTTTACACAAAATGGCTGATGGGGGTAAAATTGATAAAAAGGTTTTAAAATTATTTGAAGCCGCTGTTAAATCTAAAAGTGAGGATCCTAAAATAGGTCATTTATTTGAAGAGGTGAAATCATGATAGCGATAATACCTGAATTAAACGACTTGAATAATTGTGTTGAATTTGCCGAAAAGAATTCTTTGGGATTTGAATATAATGATTTTTTTAAACCTTATATTTTAGATGATAAAGATGAACTTAAAAGAAGAGTAAATATATATAAAAGTTTGAACAGACCTTATAATGTAGATACTTTACATGGTGTTTTTTATGATATGATACATTTTAGTTTAGACCCGAAAATAAGAAATCACAGTATATACAGAATGCAGCAATCTATCGAGGTGGCGGAGGAACTTGGATGCAAAGGTGTTATTTTTCACACAAATATTAGCCCCAGTTTCGCCCATTCTGAATGGTATACAAATGAATGGCTTGGAAAAAGTATACTTGCCTTGAAAAAACTTTTTAAATGCTGCAGTAATGTTGAGATATACTTTGAGAATATGCTTGACGATTCTCCGGAGTATTTGTTTCAGCTTTCAGAAAGTATGAGAGATGAAAAGAGATTTGGCGTATGTCTTGATATCGCTCATTTAATGGTAATGAGCCGAAATCCTGAATTGTGGTTTCAAAAGCTTGCTCCTTTTATAAAGCATTTTCATTTTAATGATAATAACTTGGTTTATGATGAGCATATGACGATGGGTAAAGGCAGAATAGATTGGAAACATATTTCATCTCTTTTAAAACAGTATAACCTTTTTAACGAGAATGTGAGTAAGTTGATTGAGGTAAGAGGTTTACAAAGCACTATAGAAAGTTTGAAATATGTCAGGGAAAATAACTTATTCTTATAGTCTTTATTTTCAACGTATCTGAAAACTGGAATAAATACGCTTATGTTTTTATAATATTTATTATTTGCTCAGTTTTAATAACTATTGGGGAGTTTTCAGATACGTTTTGTGGTAAAACTGTTCAAAATCATAGTAAGAGGCCTTTTTGACAGAGGTTTTTTGCCATAATTTAACTGATCTTTTGAAATATAATTCTAAGTATTATCACGAAAATTGGATTTTATCTGACAAAAAAATCTCTTATCAAATAGTATCACCAGATTATTGAACAGACCTATTTAAAGTTTTTCCTTATAAACTTTATAAATCAGAGATTTTTTTGATAATTCCGCATGTTTTATAGTGAGATAATGGAAAATATTCTATTGGTACAGATTTTTCTTCCGCTAAGTTTTTTATATGATTAAGGGAAATATCGTTTTTGTTATTTTCGTTTATCAAAATTTTCCACGGCACTCTTCTTAAAAGTACTCTTGTTGTTTCTCCTATTCCTGGTTTTATGAGATTTATATCGTATATATTAAAATTTTCAGCTATTTTTTTTACTTCATCAAGACCTGTGTTTTTGGGTCTTACTTTATTATTTCTTAATTTTTGAGTTGTTTTAAATTCAAATTTAGATTCAATCGAATTTATAAATTGATATGATAAATCTGAGTTTTTCAATTCCTTGTAATATACAGCTCCGTGAAAATCATTTTTGCCGATAATGTCATCCCTAAAAAAAGTTCGGCTTATTAAACCTGAAACAGTACAGTTTAAGCAGGAGCTGGGTATTAATATATCCTCATTTGTTCCGTAAAGCTCAGTTATATATGCTGGATCGGATATTACAGCCAGTTGAGGGGATACTCCGTCATATTCTTTTACAGCTGTTTTTAACTCATTCAAAATGGCTCCTTTTCCTATCCATCCGTCAACAAATAAAAGATTCTTTGGATTATGTTTATCTAATAAATATCTCATAGCGTTATTATCTATCCCTTTTCCCCGTATTATTGAAATAGAGTAATGAGGAAGAGAAATATTATATTTTTTATTGATATAGTGTTTTAATAAAATTCCTATAGGGATTCCGGCTCTCGCTAAAGACACTAATACTATATTCTTTCCTCTTTTTTTTATTATTTTATCGGATAATTCGCCAATCGCTATGGCGGTGGGTTTTGAATAGTTTTTTAAAGCGTTCGTGTAGGCGTTCATATATTTTTCGCTTGGGACATATTCTATTGGAAGCATTTCACAGTAATGTCTTCCTGATTGTATTAGGCGTTCCCTTTCCTCAGTCGGCTGAGGTTTTACTAATCCTGTTATATTTTTTAAGAGTATTGTTACGTCATTTTTATTATATGAGCTTTCCATAATCAAATCCACCTTATTAAAATTATATTTTCATTTTTTAAGGAATCCAGCGCATTTATCAAAGAATTTAATCCTATGTTTCCTGTATTAGTTGAATCTGTAATTATTATTATTTTATCATATTTATCTATATCATATAAGAAGGTTTTTCTATTATCGTCATATAAACTTATTAATTCATATCTTTTATGTAACGGATAATCTTTTTGTAAACTTACGGAAATAGGACTTCTTGTTGTTGAGTGACATTTTACAGTATTTTTTTCATTTTCTATTTTATGAGCGATAAAGAGCGCGGGATACATAAATTCTTCCGTTCCCAGTACCAATATTTTTTCATATATGGGAATTTCTAATTGAGATATTATTTCTTTCCATAGTTTTTCACAAGAGTTTAAATAATACTCTCCTGTTGTAAGTCTTCGGGCGTTTATATAATGTGATTTTATAGTTAATGTTTTAAAATCAATTTTTAATGGAGATATGTTTACTTTATTATATTCTCCATTGATATTAGATTTTTCGCAAATTTCCGTATATCTGTGGTGCTCTGTTTTTATAAGGTAGTGTAAATTTATATTTTTGCTTTTGTAAATTTTTATTGCCTCTTTATTCATTCCATTTAATAAAGATATGACGGAAAAACAAAATTTTTCTGAGTATGCGTTTTCAATTGCGTTTATGATGTTAAGAATAGTATTTCCAGTGGTTATCTCATCTTCAACGAAAATAATGCGGTCAACTTTTCTGACTATTTTATCAAGATCTGTTTTTATTATTTTCTGTTCTGAGGCGTGGCTGTGAATTTCAGAAAAAGATAGATATTCCACATTTTCAATATTTTCTCTTGTTGTTTGAATATAATATGTTTTTAATTTTATAGCAAGAGCGGCACCTATTGCTGTAGCGGTTTCCGCGAATCCTATTAAGAGAAGTTTATTATATTTGTAATTGTTTTCTATAATTTTCGCTGTTTCATCAAACATTTTAAAAGCGTCATTAGGCGAAACAGGAATGTGTTTTCCTTGAAGCCTATTGATTACAAGATATTTTCTTTTACTGTTATTTTCTCTTTTAGCGATACAAACAACTTGATTTTCCGTGTACATAAAAGTTCCTCTTTCCTATATAAATTAAGTAATTTATTAAAATTAAATAGAATACGCGCGAATTATTAAAATTGTATAAATAATAGATTTTAAAATACGTTTTAATGTTTTGTTATATAACTCCATATGCTTCTGAAAGTAATATTGTTTTTAACGCCCAGTTTGAATGAGTTTTATATTCGTTCATTCGTTCGTCTTTAACGTTTCCGGAAACAAGGAATATGGAATTTAAATCCCAGTTTAAAATCGATTTAGCGTCATCAAGATCTTTTTTTGAAACTTTATAAGCGTTGTTTATAAAATTTATTTGCTTTGGATGAATTACAGTTTTTCCTATAAACCCGCACAGCTTATCTTCTCTAAGTTCATTTTTTAATCCTGTATCCCAGTTGTTTCCACTGTAATATTCCCATACTGGTCCTGATATTGTGTAATCTTTTCCAAATACTGTTATTATATCGGAAAAAATACTTGAAATTGGTTTTATACTATGTATTGATTCTAAAGAAGAACGCCGGAAACCAAATATATGACATAAGTCGTTTCCGCCGACTCGTATATTTAATACTAGTTCCTCTATATTGTCTAATTTCTCTTTTAGTTTATATAAAATATTGTATCTGTTTTTTAAATTTATTATAGTTGGACTTTCCAAAATAGGCATTATATAAAATTTTTTATCAGAGGTTTTATTTATATTTAAAATTGTATCTATATATTCATCAGCATTGTCAAGTGAGAATTTTGGAATTATAAAACCTGTAATAATATTATTTGAAATGTCAAAACGTTTTGTAAGATTTAAAATTTGATTTGGTTCTCTTACTCTTATAAATATTTTGGGTAGAAAAAAAGAAGTATTTCTTAATGTGTTATATATTTTTTTTATTGTATCAATTAGTATATTTTCAGCATCTTTCACAAAATTATCATTTATAGTATCCTCAAGGCATAAAGCGAGAGAGAATTTATTTCCAAAACTTCCGTTTATTAATGAATTTACAATGGTTTTATTATACGCTGGACAATATAAAAGGGCGCCGATACTGTAATATAATACTGAGTTTTTCATATTGACTACTCCTTTAAGTTTATATTATATTAGTATATTGATTTTAAACAAAAATATAAAGGGTGACGTTTAACTATGTTTTTTGGTTAAGTAAACATTTGCTAATCAAAGTAAATGTTTCTTAATTTTAATTATGGCGTATCTGAAAACTATCATAAGCTATAAGTTATATACGAGAAATATCCAAAAAATTATTAAAAAATAAACGAAAACGGTTCAATTAAACAGAAAAGCCTTTCTGTTTCGTTTTATTTTTTATAATTTTTCGCGCGTATTTTAGTTTTCAGATACGCTCTAGTTTTTTATAATTATTTTTTAAATAAAAGCCGAAATTTTAGTCAGTAACACCTGTAAAATATTTTCATTTATAATTATTTTTTAAATATGATTTTGTTTTTTGAATTAAGAATTAGTTATTATTAATTTGGTATAAATAAAATATTACTTTTAATTTTTATTTAATTATACCACTTATAATTATTTTTTGCACTAAAAAAGCAAATAAAGTGTTTAATATTGAGTATAGATAAATTTTTTATGTGGCAACTGCTTAAAAAAGTTTTAATCAACTTAAATATGGCTATAATTTTAATATCCACAAAAAAACATAACTGAAGGAGATTTACCATGATTCCAAGTAATTATATTGCCCAAATAAAAAAGTTTAAACACGTAAATTTAGAACAGGGAAAAATTATACAATACTTATTAGAAGAAGATATTACAAAAATAAAAACAGAGAAAATATTATGTTTGAACCTTTGATGCTATTATGGCAGATGTGTTTGTTTATAATAGAAAACAGTCAATGCAAGCTATAACTTATTTATAAAATATTATTGTAATTTGGCTTTGATTTAATGTCCGATTTTATATTGTAATTTATATTTATATTGTTTTGATAAAAAATGTAAAAAAACTATTGACAAAATATTTTTATTATGGTATCATCTTTTTATAAAGAAGAAGCTTATTTCTCACCTTACGGCGTACGCTTTGAGGTCATTTATTTTGTTTCATGGCAGGGTTTTCCTGTTGTTGTGTCAATTTATGAGAATGAGGCGGCTTTGGTCGCTTTTTTTATTTTTAGGAGGTGCTCGCAATTACCGAGTTAATGATTAATGAACAAATTAGGGATAAAGAAATCCGCTTAATAGGCAATCAAGGAGAACAAATAGGAATTATTTCCGCGAGAGAGGCTCAGAAAATGGCAGACGAACAACGTCTTGACCTTGTAAAAATTTCTCCGAACGCAAAACCGCCTGTTTGTAAAATTATGGATTATAGCAAATACAAATTTGATCTTGCGAAAAAAGAAAAAGAAGCCAGAAAGAAACAAAAGACAATTTCAATTAAAGAATTGCGTCTATCCCCCAATATTGACACACATGATATTGAAGTAAAAGTCAAAAAAGCGATAGAGTTTCTTAAAGATGGAAATAAAGTAAAAATAAGTATTCGTTTTCGTGGGCGTGAGCTTGCCAGGACTGACGTGGCGGTTGGCATAATGAATGATTTTTCGGAAAAGGTTTCAGAATATGGTTCAGTAGAAAAAGCGCCCAAAATGGATGCTCGTACGATGGCGATGTTTCTCGCCCCAAAGGCTTAAAATTTAATCTAAGGAGGAAATACCAAATGCCTAAATTAAAAACAAGAAAAGCTGTTTCAAAACGTGTAAGCGTTACAGGTACAGGAAAATTAAAGAGAACTAAAGCGAATAAACAACATATTTTAACAAAAAAGAGTCCTAAAAGAAAAAGAAATTTAAGAAAATCCGACCTCGTGGATTCAACAAATTTAAAACAAATGAAAAAAGTATTACCATACATTTAGTTAATTTAAGGAGGACTTTAAAATGGCAAGAGTTAAGGGTGCTTTAAGCGCGCGTAAAAAACATAAAAAAGTATTAAAAATGGCTAAAGGCTTTAGAGGAGCGAGGAGTAAACAATATAGAGTAGCTAAGCAATCTGTAATGAAAGCTATGGCTTACGCTTTTGCGGGAAGAAAGCAAACCAAGAGGGAGTACAGAAAACTTTGGATTGTAAGAATTAACGCGGCGGCGAGAATTAATGGTTTGTCTTACAGCAAATTTATGAATGGTCTTAAAGTTGCCGGTATTAATATTAATAGAAAAATGCTTGCGGAGTTGGCCGTTAATGACGCATCGGCTTTCGCTAAACTTGTTGATACAGCTAAAGCTAATATTTAGAAATGCTAAGTCAAGCGTTATGTCTTTTTTAGATTAAAGCGCTTGACTTAGTTTGCGTTAGAGAACAAATATTTTTCTTTAGGACTATATGAATATGTTAATATTTAATCGAATTTAATTTTAATAATTTATATTTTTCTGATTTTGTTTATAGGGCTAAATTAATATGATTTATATTTGTAGTCTTTTTTGTAGAGTTTTTTCGTCTAAAAATGTTTGAATTTTTCATTTTTTTCTTATAATCCCTATTTTTTATTTTATTATTTTTTGTTATATTTTTGAGTATATAGGCTTTGTATTGTATAGTGTTCTGAGTCCTCACGCCGATGCCACTTTATTATTTATTAATTAAAATTATCTTACTTTTATAAATTAATTCAAAATTGTAAATTAATTTTCTATTGTAAAGGAACTTTGACAAAATTGAGGTGGACATTTGACAAAATATGTTGAGGAATTATGAAAGAATAAGGGTATGAGTAATATGGATTTTGCGAAAGTAATGTTTTGATGTAGTTCTTTGTATAAAAGCGTTTTAGCATTTCTTATATTTTATGAGAGGGGTGGTCGTTAAAATGCGAGATACTAATATACGAAAAAGAACAATTATGATTTTTCCAAAGTTTGGTAATCAAGAGATAATAGATGAGATTAGAAAAAAATATGACCCTCTGTACAATCTTGTAAAACCTCACATTACATTGGTATTTCCATTTAAAAGTGATATGTCAAATGTGACATTAAGCCAAAAATTAGAAGAATGTCTAAAAGAAACAGTTTCATTTTCATTGAGTCTACAAGGAATTAGTAGACATGAAGACGTTTACGGAAATTATATCTTTTTAAATGTAAAAGTTGGCAGGGAAGAAATCATAGAAATTCATAATTCTTTATATTTGAGTATTTTTGATGAACAATGCCGACAATCTTTTATCCCTCATATGACGATTGGCAATATAGGTTCAGCGTATAAAATGGAAAGGGTATATAATAGTATAAAAAATATAGATGTTCGTTTTGAAACAATTATAAAAACAATATCGGTTGAAATGATTGGAGATAATGACGAATCAATTATAATTATTGAAAAAAAACTGTGCTGAAATATTAGATTGATTATATAGTATTAAACAAGCGAAACTGAAAAATATTTTGATAACTATATTTGGTATAAAGGTTAAAGTTAGTAAATAAAATATCTATGTTTTTTTCAGGTGTTTATTTTGCTATTATGATATAAATATTATTATTTTGATTGTGATATTTGAATTTTGTTAGCGGAAATCTCTATATTGCAAAGTTTCTAAATGTCGGTGGATATTTTTTATTACCGCTAATAAATCTTTTGATTATTTAAATTTATGTTCTTTAAATAACTTCTTAAAGTGTATCTGAAAACTAAAATACGCACGAAAAGCTATAAAAAATAAAACTAAACAGAAAGGCTTTTCTATTTAATTGAACCGTTTTCGTTTATTTTTAATAATTTTTTGGATATTTCGCGTATATAACTGATAGCTTATGATAGTTTTCAGATACGCCCTAAGTAAATTATTTTTATATTTTCATAAGATAATTATTGTTGTTTTTCGCAAATTTACACATTTTTTATTTGTATTGTGTTATTGACAAGAAGTATTTTTTACTGAGTATATAAATTTTTTAATATATACAGTATTCTGGTTTATTATACAATCAATATATATTTTTTGCTCAAAATGGGTTTTTCTTTTTCTTGAAAACGCTATAGAAATGTGGTATAATAACTAAGGTTGGAAATTATAAGATGTTCGCGTATAGGCGTTTTATATATTATAGGCGAGGGGCGTAATTCCGTTTGTATTGATGAATTAGTAAAATAAATTTAGAATAGTATTAAATGATTAAAGTTGTTCTATAATAACAGTTGATTATATGTACTATACTAAGATATATAAAGAGGTTTAACAATTTTAGAGCGGGGTTTTTGTAAATATTTTCGAAATAATTTCATATACTATTTACAAGGAGGATAATTAATTGAGAGGTATATTTAAAATAGATGGTCCGTTTTTTAAATATGGAACTATTCTTGCCGATATAATAATATTAACTATTTTGTGGATTTTATGCTCGTTACCTTTAATAACTGTCGGAATTTCCACAACAGCTTTGTTTTATGTGACTACAAAACAGGTCTCAAACAGAGAAGGATATGTTACGGCAAATTTTTTAAAGAGTTTTAAAATTAATTTTTTTCAAGGTTTGCTTATAACAATAATTTTGGCTGTTATTGGGGTTATTGTTTTTACAAGTATTCGTTTTTCAGTTCTTGTGCCACAGTTAAAAGAATTTATTCTTACTCTTGATTATATAGCGGCTTTTGAGCTTATAATTGTTACTTTATATATTTTTCCTCTTATGTCGAGGTTTGATATGAAAATAACAGAACTTTTTAAAACGGCTTTTTTTCTGGCGAACAGACATATGTTTACAACTTTTACTTGTCTGATGTTGATTATCGCGATAATTTTTATGTGTACTTTTAATCCTATGTTTTTATTTGCGAGTATAGGTATTTACGCTTACATATCTTCATTTATGCTTATGAGAATTTTCAGGAAATATTGTCCTGACATAGATGTGGATGATGAATCCGAAATTATCGGGTAAAACATATATTTTATAATTAAGGAGTTTTTTTATGAATAAGGCTATAGGCTCTAAAATTAAACTTGATGAAAATGAAAATAAAATTGCGTATGAATATTTAAAGTGTGTTTCCGAGCTTTTAGAAAGTGAAAATGTAAAGAATCTTGATAATTATTCACAGCATCTAAACACAAGCAGGCTTCAGCACTCCATTAATGTATCTTATTATAGTTATCTTATATGCAAGAGGCTTAAATTTGATTATAAATCAGCGGCAAGGGCGGGGCTTCTTCATGATTTATATTTATATAACAGACATATTTGCAAATTTGAGGAATCTCATACGATATATCATCCGAAAGAGGCTCTGAGAAACGCGAAAAAAATAGCTGAACTTAATGAAATTGAGGAAGACGCTATTTTGAAACATATGTGGCCTTTATGTAAAGGATTGCCTAAATATAAGGAAACGGTTGTTGTGACTTTGGCGGACAAATATTGCGCAACCGCTGAAATAATTAAACAGATAAATAATTCATTAAAACCTAAGTATTTGGGCAGTAAGTTAAAGAATAGATTAAGAAATAAGTTAGGAAAAGTTTAATATGTTATAAATACTATTTTTTAATAGAGTGTCTTTAAGGTTAATATCAAGTGAATAAATAAGTGGATTTACTATTTTAGTTTATTGCTTATTTGTGTATAGACATTTGTTAATTATTTTGTTTTATATATAAAAAAGGGACTTGCGGCAATCTTATTTGCCACAGTCCCTTTTAAATAATATTTTTATTTATTTATATTTGATTTATATTTATTCGCCATATATTGCTGTTGATAATTTAAAACTTTTGGAACATATTTTTGAGTTTCAGCGAAAGGAGGTATACCATTATATTTTTTTACATTACCAGGACCGGCGTTATACGCCGCAAGGGCAAGAGAGGTATCTCCAAAAGTATCTATCATCTCTTTTAGATATTTGGTTCCTCCATCTATATTTTGGGCTATGTCAAAAGAATCCGTTACTCCCAAGGACTGTGCTGTTGAGGGCATTAACTGCATAAGGCCCATCGCTCCTGATGATGAGACAGATTTTGGATTAAAATTACTTTCCTGCTGAATTACGGCTTTTATAAGAGTTTCATCAATACCATATTTCTCAGAAGCGGTTTTTATAGCGGCCTCTATTGCCTCTGAAATTTCAGGAGAATCGGAATTTCCCGCCATATAATTTTCAAGAACAGTCTGAAAAGTCAAAGGAGTTCCGTTTTTTGCTTCCGTTTCTGAAATATAAGCGGAATTCGATATGTTTGTCGCAAAAGGAATCGGAACACGACTTTGTATATCAGCTATTATACCAGAATATATTGTGCTTACATCTAAAATCATTGTTATGTACTCCTTTAAAAATTGATTAAAATATTAAAAAAAATATGTATTGATTTAAGTTTATATGTTATAATAAAAGCTACAGGTGAAAATTAATTTTTTAATTTCAGTAAAAAACTATTAAAAAATTAATTTACTAAAGCGTATCTGAAAATTAAAATATACGCAAGAAATTATAAAAAACAAAATAAAACGAGATAGAATTTATTTTGTTTTTTATAATTTCTTGAATATTTCATTTGGGTAATAAAACTTATTATTTATTTAATTTTAATGATTTTTATAGATTTTTTAGATACGATTTAATTTAATAAACTTATCATGTAATTATATTTTAAAACAAAATTCTAAATTTTGCAATAGGTTTTTATTTATAAATTTAAAAAATATTATCCAGGGATAATTTTTTATAATGAAAAAATTGTCGGATTTATTAAAGGGCGTCTTAAAACTAAAATAAATATAAGAATTTATAAAAAGTAGAACAAGATTAAAACTCGTTTGTTTTATTTTTCATAATTTTTTTGGATACTTTAGCTTTATAAAAACAAAATATTTTTTTATTGTCAAAAGCGAAAGACTTGGAGTTTTAAGACAGAATATATGGGTTTTTACAGGTTACTGTATATTTTATTTATGGGGAGGAGGTTTTAATATAGAGTATTTGAGAATTGTAAAAAATAAATACATTTTAGTTTTTTATTTTTAGATACATGGGTATATTTGGAAAATAATTTTTTATAGATTTAACTTAGTATTTAGAGTAAATAATAAATGAAATACACATGGAAAATATACATAAAGGCAGGATTTTTATGAATACAAAAGTTTTATATACAATGGAATACAATAAAATTATTGATAAATTAAAAAATTTCGCAATATCCGAAATGGGTAAGAAGTTAACTGAAGAACTTGTGCCGTCAAGTAATATTGATGATATAATTCTTTGGCAGAAAGAAACGTCAGAGGCTGTAAGTATGATTTTAAAAAAAGGCTCTTTACCTCTCGGAGGGTTAAAAAATATTTCCGCTTGTTTAAAAAGGGTCTCTGTAGGCGGTGTATTATCTATTCAGGAGCTTTTTTATATATGTGATTTTTTATATGTTTCAAGAAAGGTTAAAAATTATGCTAAAAATGAAAGCAAAAATGATATTTTTGAAATTCTTGAACCACAATTTGAATTAATTGAAACAATTTCTGAGCTTGAGAGGGATATTTCTAGATGTATTATTTCGGATACGGAAGTTTCAGACGACGCGAGCGGCGCGTTAAAAGATATACGGCGTAATATTAAATCCTCTAATGACAGAATAAAAGAACAGCTTAACGGAATAATTCATTCGCAGACTTATAAAAATATGTTACAAGATCCTGTTATCACAATAAGGAATGAAAGATACTGTGTTCCTGTTAAACAGGAATATAGAAATAGTTTCAGCGGTATGGTGCATGACCAATCGGCTACCGGCGCTACTGTTTTTATGGAGCCTATGAGTGTTGTTCAGCTTAATAACAAAATTAAAGAACTTCACTCAAAAGAAAAAATTGAAATAGAAAAAATTTTGAGGGCGCTTTCTGAAAAAGTAAATGAAAACAAAGATTTACTTTCCTCAAATCTTGAAATACTTTCACATCTTGATTTTATTTTCGCGAAAGGCGAGCTTTCAATCAGTATGAATGGTACAGAGCCTATTTTTAACACAAGAGGATATATAAATATAAAAAAGGCGAGACATCCTTTACTTGACCCGGAAAAGGTTGTTCCGACCAATATTTATCTTGGTGATGAATTTACGACTTTGCTTATTACAGGACCAAATACGGGAGGAAAAACCGTTTCTATAAAAACGATAGGTTTATTTACTTTAATGGGGCAATCAGGTCTTCACATTTCCGCTTTTGATAATTCCGAACTAGCGGTATTTGAGGATGTTTTCGCCGATATAGGAGACGAGCAGAGTATTGAGCAAAGTCTTAGTACGTTTTCTTCTCATATGAGTAATATTATTAAAATTCTTAAAAATGTTACAGACAATTCCCTTGTTCTTATAGATGAACTTGGAGCGGGAACGGATCCCACAGAGGGAGCGGCTTTAGCTGTCGCTATAATTGAGTATCTTCATAAAAGAAAAATTCGAATGGCCGTTACTACTCATTACAGTGAGTTAAAAGTGTACGCTCTTTCAACAGAGGGAGTTGAGAACGCGTCATGTGAATTTGACGTGCATTCCCTTCGTCCCACATATCGTCTTCTTATAGGAATACCGGGAAAAAGTAATGCTTTCGCTATTTCTCAAAGACTGGGACTTCCTGAGTTTATTATAAAAAACGCCAAAGAAGTTTTAAGTCATGAGGATGCCAGATTTGAGGATGTTATTACTGATCTTGAGATAAGTAAAAAAACTCTTGTAAGTGAGCAGGAAAGAGCGGAAGAGTATAGGAGAGAGGCTGAAAAACTAAAAAAAGACTTTGAAAACCAAAAGAGGAAAACAAGAGAACAGCGTGATAAGATTATAAAAAAAGCCAATGAGGACGCCAGACGCATTTTCGCGGACGCTAAAGAAGAGGCTGATAAGATAATTAAAGATATGCAGAAGATGCTTCGGCAAAAAAATAACGGTGATATGGAGGCTAAGAGAAGAGAGCTTAAAGATAAATTATTAAAAGCCGATGAAAGCTTATCAAAATTTAGTAATAAAAGGGATTTCCATAAAGTGCCCAAAAAGCTTTTTAAAGGCGATAAAGTTTTTATCCATACACTTAATCAGTCGGGTATAGTAATTAATCCGCCAGATACGAAAGGTGACGTTACAATCAGAGCGGGTATTATGACAGTTAAGGTAAATATATCAAATTTATCATTAGATAAAACGGAAGATACCCCTAAAAATACGGCGAAAAAATATTCTGTGGGCGTTAAGGCGAGAAAATCACAGTATATTTCTCCGGAAGTTGATTTAAGAGGTCTTACTGTTGAGGAGGCTGTTGAGAAAACAGACAAATATCTTGATGACGCTTATCTCGCGGGGATTTCGCCGGTTACGGTTATACATGGAAAAGGTACGGGAGTTCTAAGAAGCGCTATACAGGAATTTTTAAGAAAAAATCCTCATGTAAAAGATTTTCGCATAGGGCAATACGGCGAGGGTGAGTCGGGTGTTACTATAGTTGAGCTTAAATAGATAAAAATGTGTAGGCGTGAAATTAAGTTAGATGAAATAAAATAATTTTTTAACAATATATTTTTAATAAGTTATTGATAAAATTAAAAAAAGAATGTATAATGATAAATATGAAAAAATTTTTCAAAGCTTGTTTACAGAAAGTCCACTTAAATAAAGACAATTTTATAAAAAATATTTTATGAGCGTAAAGCGATAAAATTTTAACGAAATGTTCTTTGATTTTTGAGCTCTGAAAGTGTGAGAAGAATTTTTAGACAATTTAAAAAATTTTGAGTAAAATAATTTTTATTTTTTCAATTTATGTTGGAATTTCTACAAGTGTTGATAAAATATTTAAAATATCAGAGTGTATCTGAAAACTAAAATATGCGTAAAAAATAAAATGAAGTTGAAGCGTTTTTTGTTTTATTTTTATAATTTTTTGGATATTTTTTATATAATTCCAATGTCTTATGACAGTTTTCAAATACGCCGTAGTTAAGTTAAATACGATTGAGGGAATGTATTTAAGACTAAAAAATATACTAAAAATTATAAAGGCTTATAAGTAAATCAGAGTGTATCTGAAAACTAAAATACGTGCTAAAAATCATAAAAAATAAACGAAATTGAATTATTTTTGTTTATTTTTTCATGATTTTTTAGATATTTGGATTTTGAGAAAGTAAAAATAAGCTTTGAAAAATAAGGGTTTATATACTTTTAACAATTATCGGGAGTTTTTAGATACGCTATAGTTCAAAAAGGAAAAAAAGCGTTTTAAGTCGCTGATTTTATTTTTTAAGGTTTTTTGTTTGTTTTAACAGTTAAACAGGGAAATTTTATTTTTCAAGAATTTGTTTACATAATTTAATTATTATTGTGAACTTTACAGATACGCTTTAAGTTTATTTTATTCGCGTGTATGTTTTTGTTTAAAAAAAACTACCTAAACAATATTTTTTAGATATACAAATTGTATGTTATTATTTATCGACTTGCCATACTCTATTAAATTTGATTGGGGGAATGAATACTCATGAACGAAAAAGAAAGTGTTAAAATTTTAAAAGAGCAAGTTTTGCCTATTGCTCAACAAAATGCCAATATAAATACAGCTGTTGTTAACTCAATAAATTCTTTGATTGCTATTGAGAAAATTAAAGATTTAATTATTAAATACAGACTCTCGGCGGTAACTATGAGAAATCAAAAAACTTATTTTACCGAGCATGACATAGGATACTGTGAGGGGGCTTGCGAGGTTTTTGAAGAAGTGGACCGTGATATAGAGAGCATTTTAAAAAGTTGCAAGGTTTTGTAATATGGCTTTATTAAGGAGGACAATTTTGTGGCCGAAAAAATTAAAATTTTGATTGTCGATGATGATATCCATATTGCTGAACTTATTTCAATATATCTTGCGAAAGAGGGCTATGAGACAAAAGAAGTTTATGGGGGAAGAAAAGCGCTTGATGAGTTTTCTAAATTTTCTCCCCATCTTGTCCTCTTAGACGTTATGCTTCCTGAAATTGACGGTTATCAGGTATGTAGGGAAATCAGACAAATAAGTAAAGTACCTATTATTATGCTTACAGCTAAAGGTGAGGTTTTTGATAAGGTTCTTGGTCTTGAGCTTGGCGCTGATGATTATATTGTTAAACCTTTTGACAGCAAAGAGCTTGTTGCCAGGGTTAAAGCTGTTTTAAGAAGATATGAGAATAAAGAGTTTTTAGATGGAAATAAACAGATTGTCGTGCCCAATATGACAATTAACGAATCAACATACATTGTTACGTATCATGGAGAGGAACTTGAGTTTCCCCCAAAAGAATTTGATCTTTTAAATTTTCTCGCGAAACATCCAAATCAAGTTTTTACCAGGGAACAACTTCTTGATAAAATTTGGGGCTATGAATTTATGGGAGATACGAGGACTGTTGATGTACATGTGAAGAGAATACGAGAGAAAATGCCTTTTGAGGACAGCTGGGGAATAAAAACCGTTTGGGGCGTTGGTTATAAATTTGAGTTAAAATAAAATTTTTATTATAACTCAAATGATAATATATTTTGTTAATTCTCTGGTATTATATACAGGAAAGAGGTCGTTTTTATGAATAAACCGTGGTTTGACAAAATCAGAAAAATCAAGCCTTATGTTCCGGGAGAGCAGCCAAATAAGAGCAATGTCATTAAACTAAATACAAATGAATGTCCCTATCCGCCTTCTCCTATGGTAAAAAAGGCGTTAAGAGATTATGATACGGATAAATTGAGGTTATATCCAAGTTTTGAGTGTAATGAATTAAAAGATATTTTAGCAGAAACGTATAACGTTTGTCGAAATAATATTTTTTTGGGGAATGGGTCAGACGAGGTTATCGCTTTATGTTTTCAGACTTTTTTCAATTCGGACATGCCTATTCTTATTCCTGATATTACATATTCTTTTTATGATGTGTGGTGCGATCTTTATAATATTAAATATGAGCAAATTTTACTTGATGATAGTTTTAAAATAAAAAAAGAGGACTATTTAAAAAAAAATGGCGGAGTTGTTATCGCTAATCCTAATGCTCCTGTCGGAAAATATATGGAGCTTTGTGAACTTGAGGAAATAATTAATTATAATAAAGACTCTATTGTTATTATTGACGAAGCGTATATTGATTTTGGTGGTAAATCAGCTATATCTTTAATAGATAAATATGATAATTTAGTAGTTGTTCATACTTTTTCAAAATCTCGAGCCTTAGCGGGCATAAGGCTTGGATACGCTATGTGTGGGGAAGATCTTATCGGTTATTTAGAGGCTGTGAAAAATTCTTTTAATTCATATACTGTTAATTCTCTTACTCAAGCTGTCGCTATTGCCTGCGCAAAAGATAGGGAGTATTTTGAGTCTTGCAGGCAGAAAATAATAAAAACGAGAGAACGAGTTGTTTATGAACTTTCGAAAATGGGTTTTGAGACTATTCAGTCTATGAGCAATTTTATTTTTACTACCAATCCTAAAATTAAGGCCTCTTTTATTTTTGATGAATTGAAAAAACAAAATATTTTTGTGCGATATTTTAATAAACCTCGCATAAACGAGTATTTGAGAGTTACTATAGGGACAGATGATGAAATGGATTTATTTATTGAGGCGTTGAAAAAAATAATTAATTATTATTTTTAAATTTATGCAAGTACTCTTTATTTTTGTAACAATTTTTTTGCTTTTTAATATTATGATATTAGGAGAGAAAACAATAAAAAATAAGGAGGACTTCACTATGGGTGTTTTTGAATTAGGAAATTCTTGTTCTTGCGGTGAAAATGTGGAAAGCGTGGAAAATGTATCTGATTTGAGGCGTCTCAGAGAGGAATGCATTATCGCTCTTAAAGTTTATGATTCATGTAGGCAGCAGGATTGTAATAATATACACTAATTAAGCGTAAAAATAAATTAGCATTTCACCAGTTGAACCATTTAGCGTTATTTTATCAATTATAGATTTCATAGCTTTTATTTTTGTCAGCATATTCTTGTCGCTTTCTATGATTTCTAAAACATTTCCAATATTTTTGGCGAGCTCTTTATGAGTTGGAATTTGTTCTTTTTCTGTCAATTTATTTTCTAATTCCGTAATTTTTTTTTGTAAGCGTTCTTTAGTTTCTTTGTATTCTTCTAAGGTGTCTATTTCGGAGAGGTAGGCATCTTTTGCTCGTTTTAATGTTTTATTTAATTGATTTATTTCTTTTGTTATTAAATCTGAATTTGTGTAAGTTGTAATTTTAGTAAATTTAAGATTATAAAAGTTTTCTTTAGAATTTATTATTGAATATAATTCGTTTATTACTAGTATTTCTAAGTCGGGTATTCTGTATGATTTGGAAATATCACAGCGGCCGCTTACATACCCCCCGCAACGAAAGCGGTCAGATTTGTTACTATAACTTTTAGCGTAAACATATACAGTATCACAAACAGGACAACGAAGTATTCCGGTTAGCCAATGCTTATGATATTCAAGAGGTCTGCCCTTGTGTTTTATACGTTTTTTATTTGTATTATACTTTTCCTGTACTTTATCAAATGTATCCTCATCAATAATAGCAGGGTGGTTAGCTTTTTTATAATATGTTCTATCCTCAATTTTCCAAAGCATATAACCCTTATAAGTTGGGTTTGTCAAGACTTTTTGTACCCAGCGTTTATCAATACATTTTCCGCGTTTAGTTTTAATATTCAGTAAATTTAATTCCTGCGCTATTTTAAACGGCGATATATCTTCCATAAATTTTTGGTATACGATTTTTACAATTCGCGCTTCTTCTTCTATTATTTCTAAAGGTTTTTTACGTGGTTTTTTATATCCGTATGGAGCGCAGGAAAAATACTCATTTCCAAGAGCTTTTTGCTCCATTCCTCTTTTTACCACTTTTGAAAGTTTTCGGGAGTACATTTCATTCATAGCGCCCAATAAAGCGTCAGTTATTAACGAGGTATCCTCGTCAACCATTGGTTCTGTTATGGAAATCAAGGAAACGCCGTTTCTTTTTAATAATGATTTATATACTATTGATTGTTCGAGATTACGGGCAAAACGTGAACTGTCATAAATTAAAACATACTCAAAAATTCCTTTTGAGCTATCGTCTATCATTTGCATAAACGCTGGTCTCTTTTCCGCCTGTCTGCCAGAAATCCCCTCATCTATGTATGTATCCATTAGCCAGTATCCGCCGCGTTCGGCAAAAGTTTTTATTAAGCGAAGCTGACTGTCTATTGAATATTCTTGTTTGTCGGTTGACATTCTAAGGTAAGCTACGGATTTTTTCATTAATATCACTTCCTAATGTTATAATATTATATTATTAATAAAAAAGCTTGTTTCAATACAATTTATAAATATAGCATTAAAGTTGGAAATATTGTTTTTTAAAAAGCAAAAAGTAACAGATTTATTAAAATAAAAACTGTTACTTGACTTTTTATAGAAAAAGTGTTATTATAATGACACAAAAGGCAGTCAGCTCCACGAGAGTGGCTTCCAAGATTAGATTATTTAATTAAAAATAACCACCAAAGCTTGGCGGGCGAGGGTGGTTATTTTTTTGTGCCTAAAAATGTCACTAAAAGTGTCATAAATGCTATTATCAAAGATAATATTTCATATGTACTCATAGCGCCACCTCCTTCCGGAAGTGGAAACCATTCCCCGCAGACCGACTGCCCTATTAAATTATAACAGTTTTTATTTAGTTGTCAATTATTTCTAAAAAATTATTTCTTTCGTCAAAATCGTATTGGTTTAATTTTTATACCGATAGGGTAATGATTTTAAATTTTATTAGTATAAAAAATTAAACCAATTTAGTATAATATTCAGACTATTTTGCTAGAGTCAACAAAATGAGTACATTTCATTTATTTTTTATAGGCTTTTATAAAATTTGAAAAGTTATCATAAACCTGTTTTTCTAAAGGACTTGTACAAAATTTATTTCTTACTTCAAGAACTTTCATTCTTTCCTCTCTTAGCTGCGCTGATGTTTCTGATACATCGCAAAGCCTCATAATGTCCGTATATTTTATACAGTTTGTATAATGCAGTACGACAGCGGGCATTAATATATCTCTAGCAAATACGTTAGCCTGCATTTCCTCTATTGGGTCGTCATTTGAGCCTGTTTCTGAATTGCGGTATTTAGTTTTGCTTAAATCATGTCCCAATAGGCAATGTCCGAGTTCGTTAGCTATTGTAAAACGTCTGCGGGCTTTTGTGGCTTTTTTATCATTAAAATAGATAACTTTTTGCCCGTTTTCTATCTTTGAAAATCCATCGCCATTTTGTATGTCAAAATTTAGTGTTTTGATATAATCGCTATTAGAATAAGGCTTTGTTTCAATATTATAGAATTTAATAATTTTCATTAAATCAAGAGGGAAATTGTTAATCTTGCATTCTATTAGAACTTCCCAAGCTTTGTTTCTTGCGATTTTATAATATTCATATGATGTCATTAAATATCGCTCCTTTCCCTATAAATATAAGGGAAAAGCGATATTTATTCATTAGAAGATTATTGGAAAATTAAATTAAAAATCATCTGGATTATATTCATATTTTTTTTCTAAATCTCTCTTTAAAGCTGCCTTAGATTCTTCTGTTTCCTCTATTTCGTAGTATCCTCCACGAGCGGGAACTCTTATAATGGTTGGTTTTTGTTTAGGTTTTTCTTCAAGTACGTTAATAGTTTTTTCTTTTTCAGTTTGAATTTCTTTATTAGTAGATGAAAATTCATTATTTATATAAATGTTTTTGTTTTCGACAAAGATTTTCTTAAAATCGGAAACAATTTTTTTTCTTACATCTTTATCTAAATTGAGGTAAATTTTAAGTATTTCAATGTCAATATCTGATGCGCCTCGTTCCCTAGCATATTTATCAAGAGAAAATTCATTTTTTTGTTCATACATATCACCTATACCAGAACGAAGCCATTCCTCATTAACATTAAATTCTAAGCATATTAATTTAATTATTTTATCTGTAACTTCACGATACCCATTTTCAATATTGGTTAAGTAACCCTGAGCAATAGCAATTTTCTTGCCAAATTCTATTTGTGTTAAATTTAAAGATTTTCTTAATACCTTAACTCTATCATTAATAGTCAACATTAACACCTCCTAAATAATAAGATAACACAAAAAATACACCATTGCAATATTTTTTGTGAAAAACTATTGACAAAAATAAATCAATGAAGTGATATAATATTGCAAGGAAATAACAAAGGGAGGTGAAAAATATGAGTGAAGTAAAAATTAATGAATTAGAAAAAGACGATTGTACAGAAATACTTATATTTCTTGAAAATTTGTCACCGGAATTAAAGGAAAGATTTAAAACTATTATGTGGTGGGAAAGTATGAAGCCGAAAGAGCCAGATAAAGAGGAAGTAACAGCGGTGTAAGGGGGGTGAGGGAATGGAAAAAAACAAAGCGAAAATAAAACTTGATTTTACAAATTTAGATAAATGTATAGAAAAAGCGAATCGACTTTTAGAGTTGTTACAGGAAGTTAAACAAATCATCAATTCGCTTTCAAAATAAAAAATTAAAAAACCAATTTTTTTATGGCATATTGAGATGTGGCTTCGTCAAGCATATTTTGCCATGTATTAAACTTGGTATTTGATGATACATACTTATCTAAATCATCTTTTGGTATAGCTTCAAAATCTTTTTGGGATTTTACAGAAAATCCACCAGCTTCAATAAAAGTATATATAGATGAATAAGAAGTATATTTACGCATGAAAGAAAGGGTAAATAAAGTTTCTAAAGGAACATTTTTTGTTTGTTTCAGCTCTTTAGCGCCTTTTTTCATTTGCTTTAATTGTTTTTCTAATTTATCAAAACCTTTCATTTTAAATGAAGACATAATTTTCACCGCCTTTCAAAAATACTCAGCTTGGCAGAGCCTGTATAGGTATTTTATTAGAAAATGGTGAAAAAAGGAAGATTTAAAACTATTATGTGGTGGGAAAGTATGAAGCCGAAAGAGCCGGACAAAGAGGAAGTAACAGCGGTGTGAGGAGGTGAGTAAGTGAGAAAAAAATTAGTTTTAAAGATAGGTGATAAATACTACTTTTCAGAAGTAGGAGGATTTTTCAAACTTAAAATTTATGGTATTTCTGAAGCTAATTCGGTTACAGATAAATTACAAAAGATTATTGATTTTGAAATTGTGGAAAATAAAGCCTATCCTATAAAAGACCATTTATTATTTTATTTTTCTCTTTTAAAGGATAAGCTCAAGTAGGGATTACAAGTTCAAATCTTCGGCGTATTCTATACCATATTGAGTAAACTTGATATGGCACATTCCGGTAGTTTTTCCAGATAAGATTATATATCCGTTATCTTGTAAAAATTCTAAATTTTTTATTTCTTCTAATTTTTTAACAGGGTCAGATGAGTAGATGAGCTTAAATCGGGTATTAAGTTCTAAATGTTTATTGTATAATTCACTGAAAAAAGGAATTAATTCTTCGGGCATAATTATCACCGCCTTTCATAATAAAATCCGATACGGCAATATCGGTAAGAATAATTATATCAGATGGCCGCAAAAATTGGAAGAAAAAGACAAAAGTGGGAAAAGTCAGTAAAAGGAGATGAGAAAATGGAGATTAAAGAAATTCTAGAAGAACAGTTGGAAATACTTTATAGATATTGTCAAAGAACTGTAAATTTAGAGGAAACTTGCGTTTTGAATAAAGAGATACGAGAGACAGCGAGGCTTATTATTGAGATAGAAAACGCTGAATTGTCAAACGAGAATACAAAAGCTATGCTTCAAATGCTGAAAACCAAAGAAAAAGAAAACTAGAAAATCATCTGTGGGAGGGTGGTTTAATGGAAGATGTAAAAATGGCTGTGCCAATATTGACAATACCTGAATATGCTAAACAAACAAGGTCAACTTACTCAAAGGTAAAGGCTTCTTGTGAATCGGGAGTTCTGCCGGCGTATAAAACACAGGGCGGTCAATGGAGGATATTAGTAAAAGATAATGGTGTTCCGTGGGAAATATACGAAAAAGCACTAAAAAGAATTTCTTTTCTTGAGGCGAAATTAAAAAGTATGAAAGCTATTTTAGAAAATGTATAGGAGGTAAAATGTAAAGATGTTCATATCAAAGAAAAAATCTTTGGAACTGCAAAAGCAGGACAAAGATTACACAGACGAGGTAAGGAA
>CAJTVH010000032.1:0-27638 GCA_910579745.1 uncultured Clostridia bacterium
TGCCTGCTGACATGGAGTGTCCGGCAGAGAAAAGCGATATCCCCTTTTAATTTGCCGTCTTTCGTTTTTAATGCAATAAACTTCATTCTTTCGTTTTTGCTGACTTCAGACGGCCCGCGGCGAAAAAAGCGCTTGCTTCCTCCAGAAATTCGTTTTCTTCCTTTAAACGGCGGATTTCTTTTTCCTGCTCCTTGACCTGCCTACGCAGGAACGTGAGTTCTTCCGCCAGATTCATGGCTGTCTGTGGTGTATGCGATCCGGAACCGATGTCCAGCCGTCCTTCCCTTGCGGCTTTCATCCATGTATACAAGGTGTTTTCAGGGATTCCCAATTCAACAGCCGCTTTTGCCCCGCCAATTTCCTTTGCGAGCTTTACCGCCTGAATTTTGTACTCCATGTCATAGTTTCGTTGTTTTTTTTCCATTTTAATTGCCTCCTTATTTCTCTTTGATTATACATTAAATCCTTGCATATAAGGTGTCAATTAAAATGATACAACATCACGATTATATTTTAAGAGTAATAACCGTTCCCACTGAGCCCAAATCCGTTTGATTGTCCTCGGCGCTTATAGCGTAAAAAATAGCGCTGACTTCATATGTTCCCGGAGCGAGTTCCTCTTTAATCTCTACCTCTGGTACCTTCGCTCCCGCGGGTACAAGACCTGTCTCGGCGATAAGTTTATTGCCTTCCTCGTTTGTGATAAGAAAATCCACTTTATATTGGAAGTCATTCTTGTTATTAAGATTAACAAGAGCCATCACCTTGCCGTCTTCCGTCTTTCTTGTGCTTACTACTGTGTTAATTGTTACGTTTATGCTATTTACTCTGTTTTTCAGATACTCTTCTTCCTCTTTACTGTTATCGTCAAAGAATATATTGGCGTCTTTTTTTATGCCTACAGTGGCGTTTGGGTCATATCCGCTGTCTTTGTTGTATAACATCCACATGCCGAAAGCCCCGCCTCCGATAACCAGCACAGCGATAACCGCCGCCAAAGCTATAATAACGCCTTTATTTGATTTCCCGCCGTTCTGCGGGGAATTAACCTGATTTACTTGATCTCCATTTTCTTGACTGTCTTTATTTAAATTCTCATTGTTTGAACTGTCATTTTCACTCATAATTTAATCTCCTATCTATTCGCTGTCCGCTAAATCAGCATCATCAAAATCCATATCATCCGACCCGTCTCCGTCTGAGTCGTCTGTATCCAAATCATCTGCATCGGCTGAACCGTCTGCCGGTTCGTCATCCGCCGCCTCATCGAAAATCTCCTCTGAATCAGCGTTTATGTCTTCCTCCGGCTGTTCTGCCACGGCAGAGTCTTCCGCTTCCTCATTCTCTTTAGATAAGTCCTCTGCCTCATCTAAAACATCAGATGAAACCTCGGTGTTCTCAGCGTTGTCTGAAATATCTTCCTCTGTGGTAACGTCACCGTTAAGGTTTCCGTCCTCCTCAGAGTTCTCAGCGCTGTCTTTATTGTCGCTTTCAGACTCTCCCGCGCTATCTTCATAGAATAAGCTTTCACTTGTTTCCTCGCTCTCCATAAAGCTAACGTCTTCAATCTCTTCGGAACTTTCCTCGCTTTCCGCTTCCTCCTCGCCTACTTGAATGTTGATGTTCAGCGCGAGTCGTCCGCCAAGCTCCCAATTAGCCCCCATATTGAGCTCCCCGCATATTCTATATACGGCTGTCTCTCCGGGATTAACCGTTCCTACCTCTATTTTCTCGCCTATATTGTATATAAGCGTCTTTTCACCTGTATTCACGTTCAAAAGATGAACAAAAGCTACTTTTTCTTCCCCGAAATCATTTGATATTACCGATATGTCTCTAAGCTCAATGTCAGAGCCGTCCGTATCAATAAGCTCAATATAAACAGGCTGGGGAATATCCTTTAAATTCTCAATCACGGCTTTCTCGCTTGAGATTTGCCCCTCGTTCCTGAAATTCTTATATGGAGTCAAAGTAAGCTCGTTTCCTAATTTAATAACAATGTCGTCTTCCTTTTCCTCTCCGTAAGAAAATGTGTAAAAACAAGCAGCGCTTAAAATAACGGCTAAAACCGCTAAAATCTTTTTCAATATTACCACCCCATTTAAAACAGGAAAAATTCAAGTATTTTATTTTATCTTTTACTATGTACCCCCCGCCCGCGCGGAGTATCGAAAAACTTTCTTAATAACTATATCGGCGGAATTTAAAAATACTTAACATATTTTTTAAAATTTTTTATTTTTTTCTTGCCGCCCTACAATAATTATATCGGCTTTCATTTCTGAAAACTTAACAGCGTTTTTAAAATTTTTTAAATTTCCCTAAACAGCCCCATAAACAATTATTAAACCCGTGAAACCTTAAAAATAAAAAAAATAAACTCGGTTAAATTCATTTTTTATTTCCCTGAGCCCGCCTTGATTTTTAAATACATTATAAAGTTTTCAATATTATAAATTTTTCTGTTCCATTGGTATCATTATACAATCAATATTTCCATAAGTCAATACTATTTTGAAAAACCTTTCGCCAAAGATTCCGCTTTTACATTATGTATACCTTGCACAACTAAAGCTTTATATCGCTATTTATAAAAATCATTGTTATATCACCTTGTCGCTTTTAAATCTCAAAAAAATTTTTCTCTTTGTTTAAATTGCCCTTTCGTCTTCTATAAACCTCCTTTTTTCCCTAAAAACCGACTCACTATAAAACACAAATTTTGAGAGACCCCTGAGTTTTTCTCCGTTAAACCGCGGAAAACTTGTACGTTTCCCTTAGTCGTGTCAATTTTTTAGATACGGTTCTAAAATAACTCCTTGTAATCTTTCCCAATACAATATATAATAAAAGAAGCGGTTAATAATTTTATAAGGAAGTGGTAAAAATGTCAAAAAGAAAAAGCGGTATACTTCTTCACCCGACAAGTCTGCCGTCAAAATACGGAATAGGGGATCTTGGTAAATCCGCCGAGGACTTCATAGACTTTTTAAAAAAAGCTAATCAAAAAGTGTGGCAGATTTTGCCTTTGGGTCATACTTGCTTCGGAGACTCTCCGTATCAGAGCTTTTCGGCTTTCGCCGGAAACCCTCTCATGATAAGCGTCGATAGGTTAATTGACGATAATCTCCTTGATGAAAAAGATATAGGGGAAATCCCCGCCTTTTCTGAGGAAAAAGTTGATTATGGCAAAGTAATCGATTTTAAATACTCCCTCTATAGAAAAGCTTATAATAAATTTAAAAACGTGAGAAACAAAAAAATTATTTCCGAATATGATAACTTCTGTAAAAAGAATGAGTCGTGGCTCGATGACTATTGCCTTTTCATTTCTTTAAAAAATCATTTTATAGATGAAAGAAAAAACACGTGGGAAAGCCCTGAGTATAAAGCGTATAAAAAAGCCAATGAAAATACCATGGACAAAAACCTTATAAATGATTGCTTTTATGGGGCAAGCTGGAACTCATGGCCCGAGGACATAGCGGTCAGAAAAAAAGCGGCTCTTGAGAAATGGACAAGAAAGCTTAAAAATGAGATAAATTTTTATAAGTTTCTTCAATATAAATTCAGCGAGCAGTGGCATAAAATAAAAAGTCTCGCCAATAAAAATAACATAGAGATAATCGGCGACATCCCTATATTTGTCGCCGCCGACAGCGCGGATACATGGAGTAATCCAAAACTTTTTAAAATCGACGCTAAAGGCTATCCTAAAGAGGTCGCCGGAGTTCCCCCTGATTATTTCAGCGAGACGGGACAGCTCTGGGGCAATCCTCTTTATGATTGGAGCGTACATAAAAACACTGACTACTCGTGGTGGACTAAACGTATAAAAAATGTTCTGCGTCTTGTTGATACCGTAAGAATAGACCACTTTCGGGCTTTCGACTCCTATTGGTCAATACCTTACGGCTCTGAGACGGCTGCTACTGGTAAATGGGAGAAAGGCCCTGGCGCTGAATTTTTCGCCGTAATAGAGAAAAATATACCTAACGTCTCAATAATCGCCGAGGATTTGGGTGATTTAAATGAGGAAGTTTTAATCCTACGTGATAAATTAGGTTATCCCGGAATGAAAATTCTTCAATTCGCTTTCGACGGAAACCCTGGAAACGAATATTTAACTCATAATTACTCAAGTACAAATTTTATAGTATATACGGGAACTCACGATAACGACACCACAATCGGCTGGTATAAAAGTATAGATGATTTGTCAAAAGACCGTGTGCGCCGTCTTTTAAATATATCAGGAAACGATATAGCGTGGGATTTAATCCGCTGCGCTTACTCAAGTGTCGCCGAAACAGCTATAATCCCGCTTCAGGACGTTCTCTGCCTTGATTCCGGAGCGAGAATGAATACGCCCGGAATCCCCGGCGGAAATTGGCAGTTCCGCTTTAAAGAGGGAAGCCTGACAGATGAGAAAGCCTCCGGGCTCGCGTATCTTGTCTCCCTTTATAATAGATAGAATAAGAACAAATTAAAAAAGCGCTTTGAATTATCTAATAAAGATTACCCGTCTGCCGGCTCGCTTTAAGCCGGCGGCACGGCGTAACTTTAAGATCTGAAAACTAAAATACGCTCTAGGAACTTTTACGATAAAAAAGGTTCATTAATTATCTTAAATTTACCTCGCGGTCATGTAAAGCTCACCCTTAATAATGTAGATATGTTTTGTCAGAAAAAAAGAAAAGCCATACTTGTTTATAAATTAAAAAAAGCACGCTAAATAGCCTTTTTTTAATTTATAAACAAGTATGGCTTTTCTCTTTTTCTCCATCTTTAAAATTTTCCTAAAAAAGTCATTCTTCTCTAACCAGCACAACCTCAGACCTTTTAATAGTTTTCTTAACGTCTATAACTCTTTGGTTTGACGACCCTCTCCAGTGAATAGAATTGTCCTTAAACTCCTCAATAAACTTCCCGTCTACAATAACGTCAATTTTCGGAATAAAATCCAAAGTGTTAATGTTCTCCCAAATATACCCTGTGTAAAGCCAAATTGTCTTCTCCGGAAATTCCTCTTTTATATCCGATATAAGCCCGCCTATACATTCCCTGTTTTGGATATAAAGCGGGTCGCCGCCGCTTAATGTGATTCCGTTTATATAATCTCTGCTAAGCTCCTCAAAAATCTCAGCCCTCGCCGCCTCGTCAAACAAAAGACCATCGTCCGGATTCCATGTAATCGGGTTGTGACATCCTCCGCATCTGTGCTCACAGCCCGAAACCCATAAAACCACTCTGAGACCAAACCCGTTAAGCATATCATCTTTTGTAATATTATGGTATCTCATTAAAAACCTTCCTTAATTCAAATTCATATTAAAAAGAATCTTTTTCTATAACAAAAAAACTCCAAACCTAAAAAACGCCTTAAAAATCATCATCCTCGTTTCTACATACTTTTCCTGTCTCTGATTTCAGCCATTTTAGCGGCGTTGAGCCTTGTGTCCCCGTGTACCCTGGAATAACTTAAATACCCGTTCATCCTGTCTATTTTCGTAAGGTTAGAACTTCCGCACTTTGGACATATATCCATAGATAATTCCTGATGCCCGCAGTCGTCGCAATAGGCTAGGGATAAATTCACTCCCTCATAAAATCCCATTTTCATGGCGCGCCTTACAAGAGTTTTAACAGCCTCCCTGTTATAGCTTATAGGGTATTTAACATATTGGATTTTCCCTCCGTTTAGTAAATCCCAAAATCTCTTTTCAAGGTCTTGCTTTTTAATGGGAGAAATGTCCTCAGACACATGACAGTGAAAAGAATTGCTGACATATTCCCTGTCGGAAACATTGGGGATAATGCCGTATTTTTTCCTGAACTGAGTCACCTGCAAACCGCATAAACTCTCGGCTGGCGTTCCGTATATAGCGTATAAAACGCCGTCCTCTTTTTTAAACTCGTCTGTTTTTTTGTTAATATATTCCATAACCTCTAAAGCGAATTGTCCGTCCTCCGCTATGGATTTTCTGTTATACAGCCTTTGAAGCTCGTTTAGGGCGGTAATCCCAAAAGAAACTGTAACGTATTTCAAAAGAGGCCTTATTTTCTCATTAGGTTTAAGATTTCCGCCGTAAAATCCGCCCTCACAGTAAGCGAGTGGATTTGTAGAGGCTTTCATTTCCCCCAAATACTCAATGGTTCTTATATGTAAATTTCTTATCATTTCAAGATAATAGTCCAAAACCTCATAAAAATCCTTGCTTTCAGCTCTTGCTTTCGCTAAAATCATTGGTAAGTGAAGAGATATGGCTCCGGCGTTCCACCTGCCGACAATAATAGGCTTGTCATTCTCATCGGCGGGACTCATTCCTCCCCGCTCAAACCAGAGTGATAAAAACGCCCTGCATCCCATAGGGCTTATAACAACTTCGTACTTCTGATAAGCTCTCGCCACATAACTGTCGCCCGATAAGCTTAGCCAGTCAGGATACATAGTGTATCTTGAGCACTCTACTCCGGCGTTAAAAACGTCCTCAAGCTCGCCTCCCTCTCCATGAAGCTTTTCGTCATATAGGAAAACTATTTTGGGGAAAAGCACGGGTTTTTTGCAGTCGCTTTTTCCCTGTCCGTTTTTGTGTACATCTAAAGCCGTAATCGAGGCCATTTTGGCGAATTTCGACCTGCCTAATCCAAGAGTTATTGTTATAAAAGGATAATCCCCTCTTGATGATCCGACAGAATTGAGTTTATACTCAATCCCCTGAAATCCCTGCTCAAATTCCCGCTTGACTTTCTTTTCAGCTTTAGCTCTGGCGTAATCACGGTCGTCCTCCGATATGTCATAATTTTTGCAGTGTTTAATAGCGTCGATAACCTCGTCATAATATTTTTTAAAACTCTTTTCGGCGTATGGCTCAAGAATTTTGTCTATTTCCGGAACGGTAAATCCTCCGTATTGCTGCGCCGCCGTGGATAATACAATATCGCCTATAACGTCAAAAGCCACTTTAAGGGTTTTCGGCTCGTTATACCAGAGATTGCCCATCTCAAACCCGCCCTTTAAAACGTTTTCCATATCAAACAGACAGCAATTCATAGTGTCCCGCCTCGACGCCATGTCGTGGATATAAATATATCCGTCTTTGCACGCCTGCAGTTCATCGGTGGTTAAAAAGAATTTCTGATAAAGCTCCTTGTTTAAATGGTTGTATATAAGGCTTCTTTTAGTGGCTACAAGAGCGCTGTCCGTATTGCTGTTTTCCTTGTCCCCTATGTACATGATAGACTGAGCCTTTTGATAAACGTCGTCAAGCATATGTACAAAATCTTTTTTATAATTTCTATAATCCTTGTAGCTTTTAGCTACTTTCGGCTCAACCGCCTCAAGAGCGCTCTCAACCAAATTGTGCATCGTCTGAATAGGAACGTCTGAGAACCCGTTTTCAGATATTTTTCCCCTTATAAACTCGCAAATCATATCGGTTTCGGATTTTTTAAACTTGTACATAACTCTGTTGGCGGATTTAGTAACCGCGGCAATAATTTTATTCTCATCAAAATCCTCTAAAGTCCCGTCTTTTTTAATAATCCTCACCATAAAAAAACTCCTTTCCAAAAAAACAAAGCAGGCGTTTTCCCTGACACATCTTATACTAATCTCTTTAGCTGTCATGATAAATTATATATTTTTTTTTAATAATATTAGTATTACAACGCTTCCAAAAATCTCCAAAAAGAAAAAACTATTTTGTTTAAAGTTTGTATTTTCTTTTGTTATTATACTTTAATAAAATAGCTTTGTAAATAACATCATAGTAACATAAAGTAACAAACCATAAAACATTAGGGAAACACCGCGCGTTAAAAAATTTTTTTATTGGTTAGCGTTAAAAATTTCGTGAATTGACATAAATAATAGACTTCTTTCAAAACCTTACGGCGATTCCCTCGAAGTTAGAAAAAACTATTTTTTCTTCCTTATGGAATTGCCGTAATTACACGGTTTCAAAAGAAGTCTGATATATCGGTTTTTATTAAAACTTTCCCGCTAATCTTTTTATCGCTTGGCTATAGCCTATCCGTTTATTTTCTCCACGGACAAAGTAACTTTCTCACCATTAATATTCCATTCCTTAGAAAACTCCCCGGTGCCTTGCGTTATCTCACAGGCAAGCACGTCTGATTTTATCTCGTCTTTGTTTCTGTCAAAAATTTCCCTGATTTTCGCGTTTTCCGAATAGAATACCTTGATTCTGTCTAAAACCTCAAACCCCGCGTCTTTTCGCATAGTCTGAATTTTGCTTATAAGCTCTCTTACAAAACCTTCCTCGATAAGTTCCTCCGATAACACCGTATCGAGAACAACCGTAATATTTTTATCGCTTTCGGCGGCAAAGCCCTCCGCCTGAGAGTTCTCAATCAAAACGTCATCTTCGGAAAGCTCGACGTTTTCCCCGTCAATAATAAATTTAACGCGCGCGCTTTCTTTAAGCTCTTTCATAAGCTTAGAACCGTCAGAATTTTTAAGATACTCCCCGATTTTAGGAACAAGCTTGCCATACTTTTTGCCGAGAGTACGAAGCTGAGGTTTAAAACTATAGCTTGTAAATTGAGAAACATCATCTGTAAACTCAAGCGTTTTGACGTTAAGTTCCTCCGTAACGATAGAACAATACATTTCAGGAAGCTGTTTTTCAGCCTTAACAAACATTTTGCCAATAGGCTGGCGGTTTTTAATCCCTGATGTGTTTCTCGCCGCCCTGCCCGCTACAACCATACTAAGCACGGCGTTCATATTCTCCTCAAGATCCAAATCCACAAATTCCTCGTTATATTTAGGAAAATCGCATAAGTGAACACTTTCCGGAGCGTCCTTAAACACATTTATAACAAGATTGCGGTAAATATTTTCCGCCATAAAAGGTATAAAAGGCGCCGAGAGCTTTGTAAACTCCGTAAGCACGGTATATAAAGTCATATAAGCGTTTATTTTATCCTGAGGCATATCCTTTCCCCAGAACCTCTCCCTTGATCGTCTCACATACCAGTTGCTAAGTTGGTCGGTAAAATCGCTCATAGCCCTTGATGATTCAGTAAGCCTGTAATTATCAAGACATTCATCCACATATTTTATAAGAGAATTTAACTTTGATAAAATCCATTTATCCATAGGCGGAAGCTTATCGTACTCGAGTTTATAGTCATTAGGATTAAAATTGTCAATATTGGCGTAAAGAACAAAAAAAGCGTAAGTGTTCCAGAAAGTACCCATAAATTTCCTCTGTCCCTCGTTTACAGCTTCCTCATAAAACCTGCTCGGAAGCCACGGGGCGCTGTTCGTATAAAAATACCACCTGAGAGCGTCAGCTCCCTGCTTATTAAGGACAGACCATGGGTCAACGACATTTCCTTTGTGCTTGCTCATTTTCTGACCGTCCTTGTCCTGAACATGACCTAACACAACGACGTTCTCATAAGGAGCTTTGTCAAACAATAACGTTGAAATCGCCATAAGGGTGTAAAACCATCCCCTTGTCTGGTCGATAGCCTCTGATATAAAATTAGCGGGGAAATTTCTCTCAAATTCCTCTTTGTTCTCAAAAGGATAATGAAGCTGAGCGAAAGGCATTGAGCCTGAGTCAAACCAACAGTCAATAACCTCCGATACTCTCCTCATCTTTCCTCCGCACTTGGGGCAATTAAGAAAAATATTGTCAATATAGGGCTTATGAAGCTCAATATCCTCCGGACAGTTGCCGCTCATCTCTTTAAGTTCCTTAATGCTTCCCACAGTGTGCCTGTGCCCGCACTCGCATTCCCAGATAGGCAAAGGCGTTCCCCAATATCTCTCACGGCTTAAACCCCAGTCAATAACGTTTTCGAGGAAATTCCCGAAACGCCCGTGTTTAATATTGTCCGGCATCCAGTTTACCGTCTCGTTGTTGGCTACAAGCCTGTCTCTTACCTCTGTCATTTTAATAAACCATGTATCTCTGGCGTAATAAAGAAGAGGCGTATCGCATCTCCAGCAGAAAGGATAGCTGTGCTCAAAAGGAAGAGCGGCGAAAAGTTTGCCTGACTCTTTAAGTGCCTCTATAACAAGCTTATCGGCGTCTTTAACAAACATTCCCTTCCAAGGTGTAACAGATTCAACAAACTTGCCCTGCTCGTCAACAAGCTGAACAAAAGGCAAATCATAATTTTTCCCGACTTTGGCGTCATCCTCGCCGAAAGCGGGAGCGATATGAACTATACCTGTACCGTCGGTAAGAGTAACGTATGAGTCGCAGGTCACGAAAAACGCCTTTTTATCAGGGCTCGCGAAGTCAAACAACGGCTCATATTCTATATGCTCAAGCGCTGAACCTTTAACTGTCTCAATAACCTCAAATTCCCTCTCAGAAAGAACACTTTCTTTAAGAGCGTCGGCAAGTATATATATCTCCCCGCCGTGTTTAACTTTGGCGTAGTCCTCGGCGGCGTTCACACATAAAGCCACGTTTGACGGAAGAGTCCACGGGGTTGTGGTCCAGGCGAGGAAATACTCGTTTTCTTTTCCTTTAATCTTAAATTTAGCTATGGCGGAAACTTCCTTAACGTCTTTATATCCCTGAGCCACCTCATGGCTTGAGAGAGCGGTTCCACACCTTGGACAGTAAGGAACTATTTTATGCCCCTTGTATAAAAGTCCCTTGTCCCATATTTGTTTAAGAGCCCACCAAACAGACTCGATGTAATCATTGTGATATGTCACATACGGGTTGTCCATATCTGCCCAAAAACCTACTCTGTCGCTCATTTCCCGCCATTCGGTCTCATATTTGAAAACGCTTTCCTTGCATTTTTTTATAAAAGGCTCCACGCCGTAATTCTCTATTTGGGGTTTTCCGCTTATTCCAAGCTGTTTCTCAATTTCAAGCTCAACAGGAAGACCGTGCGTGTCCCATCCCGCTTTTCTCAAAACCTTATACCCTTTCATTGTTTTATATCTCGGAATAATGTCTTTAACAACTCTTGTGATAATATGCCCAATATGGGGTTTACCGTTGGCTGTGGGCGGGCCGTCAAAGAAAGTAAAACGAGGGGAGCCCTCCCTTATCTCTATACTTTTCTCAAATATTTTATTTTCTTTCCAAAATGATAAAATCTCTTTTTCTCTCTCAACAAAATCTAAATTTGTCGTCACCTTATCATACACAGTAAAACCTCCTTATAGCAATACATAAAATTGGCAACGGCGAAACAACAAAATACCGTTCCCGCGCTTACAAGAACTTATAAATAATTTTATTGTTTCATGGCACATAAAGAAACTACAATTAACACTTAAAAACAGATTTACATTTAGTTTCCTCACATGTACATACTTAATAATTATTATACAAGGTTTACCCTGCCTCTGTAAAGGATTTTTTAAAAAAATAAAAATTAAATACGTAAATACTTAAAAAACTGTTGCAAATAAAAAAGCTAAATGATATAATAATTATTAAATTTTAAATAATAATTTATTTATTATAGCAATCCAATTTAAAAATAAACAAAAGGAAACGAGATAAAATTTATTTTCGCAAGACGCTGGAAGAAGAGCATAGTCGAATGCCTATGCCGACTGACGGCAACGTGGTAAAAATAAATTTTAGCCGTTGAACTTGTTTATTTTTAGGTTGGATCGCTATAAATATTATTCGTGGCGCCTTTATGTTCAGTGCTGGCTTGCGTTCTCACTGAATATAAGAACCTGTCTAAAATCTAAAAAAAGCCTGTCTAAAAACAAAATATACACAAAAAATCAGCGAAAATAAAATCATTTTGGAGCGTAATGATTTTATTTTCACTGATTTTTTGGATATTTTAATATTTTTTAGACAGGCTCTAAGAGTAAGCCCTCCCCTCAAAAAGCGGACAGGCTTACTTTGCGGGATCAAAGACTATTCGTATTTTTGTCTCACAAAAATACCTATAACCTATGGCGGATAACTCCGCCTTTGTATTCAATGTGAGCTTATACTCCCTCTGAATACAAGAGTAAGTACTCCCAATTAAAAATTGGCGGGCTTCCTCAGTTGTCTAGAACGTATATGAAAACTAAAATACGCGCGAAAAATTATAAAAAATAAAACTAAACAGAAAGGCTTTTCTGTTTAGTTGAACCGTTTTCGTTTATTTTTTAATAATTTTTTGGATATTTCTCGTATATAACTGATAGCTTATGATAGTTTTCAGATACTCCCCTAAATAAATATAAAGCTATGACACGAAAAAAAGCGTTTATGGTTACAGCAAAAGAGAGCGGAACGGTTGGTGAAAGCTTCGCAGCACATAAGCGTAATACATTCGAAGAGCTTCCTTTTTACAGAGATCCCTAAATCGCTGTAAGGGCGTATTCCGGCGTTAAAGGATTTGAGGCTTTTGATTAAGTTATATTATGACTTGTCAAAGTAAATTAAGGTGGTACCGCGGGTCCGCTCGTCCTTATAGGATTGAGCGGGCTTTTTTATATTATACCTGTCAGCCGGTCGCCGCTTATGTTATTAAACAGGTATGCCGCGGCGGTTCCATTATAAATAAATACAAAAAACTCATTTTATCTGAAATTCTTTAGATTGCCTCGCGATTTTCTTTACGCTTTCGCTAAAATTTCAGCGGCGCGCGCTCATAAAATGTTTTTTGTCAAATTAAATTGGAAGCACCGCGAAAAATACACAAAGAAGATAAGGAGAATATAAGAAATGACAAACGTATTCGATATTTTAAAAGAACGTGGATTTGTTGAGCAAACCACCCACGAGGAAGAAATAAAAGAAATGTTAAAAAAAGAAAAAGTCACTTTTTACATCGGTTTCGACCCAACCGCTGACAGTCTCACCGTAGGACACTTTTTAACGGTTATGGCTATGAGCCATATGCAAAGAGCGGGACATAGACCAATAGCGCTGGTCGGCGGCGGAACAGGAATGGTCGGCGACCCGACAGACCGAACCGATATGAGAAGAATGATGGATGATAATGAAATTGAGCATAACGTAAACTGTTTCAAAAAACAATTGTCCCGTTTTATCGACTTTTCCGACGACAAAGCCATAATAGTAAATAACGCCGATTGGCTTAGAAATTTAAACTATATTGAGTTCATAAGGGAAATCGGCGTGCATTTTTCCGTAAACAGAATGCTCACAGCCGACTGTTTTAAAACAAGAATGGAAAAAGGCCTGTCATTTTTTGAGTTTAATTATATGCTTATGCAGAGTTACGATTTTCTTGAGCTAAACCGTCGCTATGACTGTAAACTTCAGCTCGGCGGAAATGACCAATGGTCAAATATATTAGGCGGGGTAGACCTTATAAGACGAGTTGAAAATAAAGACGCTTATGGTCTTACTTTTAAACTTCTGACAACAAGCGACGGAAGAAAAATGGGAAAAACTCAAAAAGGAGCCGTATGGCTTGACCCTGATAAAACCACCCCCTATGAGTTTTACCAATACTGGAGAAATATAGACGATGGCGATACGGGAAAATGTCTCGGTCTTCTAACCTTTCTTCCTATGGAAGAAGTCTCTGAACTCTCGGCGCTTAAAGACAGTAAAATAAATCAGGCTAAAGAAATCCTCGCGTACGAGCTCACAAAAATAGTGCACGGCGAGGACGAGGCTAAAAAAGCTCAAACAGCCGCCCGATCTCTTTTCGGAGGCGGAGGAGCCGGCGGTTCCGTACCTACCACAGAAATCTCAAAAGATGAATTTGGAAGCGGGTTAGGAATAATTGAGGCCCTTGAAAAAACAAAATTAAGCCCATCAAGAGGAGAGTCAAGAAGACTTATTAATCAGGGAGGAATAAAGGTCGCCGATAAAAAAATCAATACCATAGATTATTTAATAACTCCGGAAATGTTTGAAAACGACGAAATCTTAATACAAAAAGGTAAAAAATCATTCCATAGGATAAAATTAGTCTAGAGCGTATCTGACTTATTTTGAGACTATATAACTACGGCAGTTCTATAAACAAAAAAATTTTTTACGCGCGTTTACTCCAAAACCTTGTATAGTAGAGGGGCGTGTCGATAAAATCGGCACGCCCCTCCCCCTTTTTTATAAGTTTTTCTCTTAAATATCTTTTTTCATCAAAAGCTCAAGATTTTTAATAGCCTTTTTATTTCCAAGCTCGGCGCTTTTCGTCCAGAGCTCTGCGGTTTTTTCAGAATTTTGAGAAACACCCGTTCCCTGAAAATACATAACTCCTAAATTAAATAAACATTCCGAATCGTTTAGCCCCGCTCCCTTTTCCCACCAGCCAGCGGCTTTTTTATAATTCTTTTCCGTATTAATCCCCGCGTAATAAATTTTAGCGAGACTGTCGATAGACGGTATGTGGTTCTCCTTTGCGGCTTTCATAAACCAGCCTATAGACTTTTGAATATTTTTCTCAACCCCAAAGCCCTCCATATGTAAAACACCCATGTTATACATCGCTTCCGTGTGTCCCTGTTTGGCGCTCATTAAAATATATTTAGCGGCGGCGCTGTCGTCTTTCTCCACCCCTTCGCCCAAAAAATACATACTTCCAAGATTATAGGCGGCGTCAGCATGTCCCTTTTCGGCACACTCCGTCAAAAGCTCAAAAGCCTTTCCCAAATCTTTTTCCGCTCCCTCTCCTGAATAATAAATTCCGGCGAGATTTACCATAGCCTCAATATTTCCCCTGTCCGCGCATAATTTAAAAAGCTCAAAAGCTTTTTTCGTGTCTTTTTCTACACCGTCGCCTAAAAATAACTCGCAGGCACGCTCAAAATCCAAATCTTTCTCCAAAATAAACACCTCTTTAAATTTATCATAAATTATAAGCTTGTTCTATGCCTTATTTCCTGATTTTCAAAAAATCCATTAAGCCCTCTCGGAAATTTGCAGCTATTTTTGTCAGCCAGCGTAGACAATAACGATTGATAAATTTTTTTGCCAAACACACGCTAATGAGAAACTGCCTGAAAAGTATCTCAATAAAATCAAATAAAACGTGACAGGAAAAATCTGTCAATCTGTGCCATAGAGATTTCCGAATAGGTCTATTATATCAGAAACAAAATACTTTGTAAAATTAAAAATTCCACAGATGGCTTTATGACCACCGTGGAATTTTTAGGGAAACACCGCACAAAGGAAAATAAAACTAATTTTTCAAATTTAAAATTTCCGTTATCGTGTCATTTTCGGAGAAAAATAACACTAACACTTCAATTTTTTTGAAAAATCATTTTTATTTTTGAATTGTGCGGTGTTTCCTTAGGTACTAAAACACGCTTATTTTAAAAAAATACCATTCACCTATTCATCTGGCTTTTCTTTTAAGACCCCAAAATGATAAAATTATAAGGATAAAAAATACAATACTTCCTATTCCCCCAAGACCAAATACCCCCGAAATATCAATGACGTCAGATAATACTCCATTTTTAAACGGTATGACTGCCAAAACGGCGAGAATAATTCCGACAAGACCCTCTCCGGCTATAAGTCCCGAAGAATATAAAATTCCTTTTTCCACGCTTTCCTTGCTGTTTTTATTTTTGTCAAAAACCCATCTTATAAGCCCTCCTATCATAATTGGAACACTTAAATGTATAGGCAGATATAAACCTACGGCAAAAGGCAAAACGGGAATTCCTAAAATATCTACCACAATGGCTATAAACGCCCCAGCGATAACAAATGTCCAGGGCAAATTCCCATCCATAACCCCCTCGACAACCATTTTCATAAGAGTGGCCTGCGGAGCGGAAAGCTCTTCCGAGCCGTATCCCCACGCCATATTTAAAAGATAAAGAACCCCTCCTATTGTAAGAGCGGAAATAATTACACCGATAAACTCTCCTATCTGTTGCTTTTTGGGCGTCGCTCCGAGCAAAAATCCTGTTTTTAAATCCTGTGATGTGTCTCCGGCGACAGCCCCGACAATACATATAACCGAACCTATAGCGATAGCGGAGAGCATACCCTCTCTTCCTAAAACTCCCGTCGCCTTTAATATAACTGCGGCTATAAGCAAAGTCGCGATAGCCATGCCCGATACAGGATTATTACTGCTGCCCACAAGTCCGACAAGCCTTGATGAGACGGCGGCGAAAAAAAATGAGAACACGGCTATGATAAGAGCCCCTGTTAAGTTAACGGGAACAGTGGGAACAATCCATATAATAAGTATTAAAAGTAATATTGTAATTCCGATAATTTTAATGGAAATGTCCCTCTCCGTTCTCTTTTCTGATATTTTCTCGTTTTTCTCCGCCTTGACTCCTTTAATTGTCTGAGAAATAGTCCTCATGATTAAAGGAGATGTTTTAATAAGGCTTAAAATACCTCCCATAGCTACTGTTCCCGCGCCTATATATCTTATATAATAACTCCATAAATCGAAAGAATCCATTGATGAAACAGGGTCGCTCGCCGGGAAAAGAACGTTGTCGCCGGAAAAGACACTTATAAGGGGCATAAGTACAAGCCATCCCAAAACACCTCCGGCGAATATATATGATGCTATTTTTGAGCCGCATATAAACCCTACACCCAATAGAGCTGGAAGAATATCCGTTCCAAAACCGCCTTTAAACTTGTTAAACTCAAAATGAAGCTGAGACGCGAACAGCTTAAATCCGTCGGTTAAAAGCTTGTATAAGGCGGCTATACCAAGACCGGCGAATACGACCGCCGCTCCTTTTCCCCCTTTCTCTCCCGCGATAAGCACCTCCGAGCAGGCTGTCCCCTCAGGATAAGGAAGCTTGCCATGTTCCCGTACAATTAAGGCCCGCCTTAAAGGAACCATAAATAAAACGCCTAAAATCCCTCCGCACAGAGCTATAATAGTAATGTTTAACAAAGACGGAGGCTCTCCTCCCCATTCCCTCTGCCACATAAATAAAGCGGGTAAAGTAAAAATCGCTCCGGCGGCTACCGATTCCCCCGCCGAACCTATGGTTTGAACAATGTTGTTTTCCAAAATGGAATCCCTTTTTAAAATAATTCTTATAATGCCCATGGAAATAACCGCCGCGGGAATAGAAGCCGACACTGTCATTCCAACCCTCAGCCCAAGATAGGCGTTGGCGGCGCTGAAAACCACCGCGAGAATAATTCCTATAACGACTGACGTAACGGTAATTTCAGGCATTTTCCTCTCGGCGGAAATAAAAGGTTTAAAATTTTCTTCATTTTTCATAAAATTTATCTCCTTAAATTTTTGTCTGCGTAATAAAACGGCGTTTATGCACTCTTATTATATCCAAAATATACAAAACAATGCTTTTCAAACCATCAAAAAATAAAAATTTATAAAATAATAAAGAAAATCCATTTATGTATTTATACTTAATATAAACTTCGATGAGAGAATAACAGCAAAACCGTTTATTTTTTAATAATTTTTTGGATATTTCGCGTATATAATTGATAGCTTATGATAGTTTTTAGATACGCTCTAGTATAAATTCTTATCTAAACTCACTTTATACTTAACATACTTATTTATTTTTATGGCGGTTCCTCCATAAAATTATTTTATATTGAAATCTTTCAAATTGCTGTAACCTTCTCCGCGCTTTATATGTCTGTGTATTAAACACTTTTGTTAAAACGGCATAAAGTATCCCATTTTATCGACATACTAAAAAGGCGCTGCGAAAAGCAGTGCCTTTTTTATCCCGTAAATATGCCTGATTTAAAAAAATTAATCCTGTTTCGCAAGTTTCATAGCCTCTTTCCATGTATCCCTCATGGTTCTTATAAGACCTGTCGCTTCCTCAAGAAGTTCAACGCTTTTCTTAATATTCGCGTTTACAAGACATCTGTAAATATAATCATACATCATATCAAATTGCTCAGAAATTTGATATTTTCGGTTAAGAGTAATCTGAAATTCACGAATTATATCCTCTACCCTTTGAATAAGCTTATTGGCTTTAATATAGTCATCTTGCTCAAAAGCGACCATCGCCTGATTACAAAATTTTAAAGCGCCGTTATAAAGCATAAGCGTAAGTTCTTCCGGCGTAGCGGTGTTAATAGCGTTTAGTCGGTATTTATCATATGGGTTATTAATTGACATAACAACCTCCTTAATTTAGTAATAATTATCTTTTCTCATCAAGTAAAATACCTGAAAGCTCCTGAAGCTTGGCATAAAAATCAAGACTTTCCTCTGAAGGAATCTCTTTAATAACTTTACCGTCTGAATCTTTGATTCTTATCATAATTTGGTTAGTCTTATCATGAACCGAATAGGAAAACTGTCTTGTAGTTTCTTTGAGTTTCTCATTAGCGATTTTAATGGCGCTCTCAATGTCCTCGATTGAGTAACTGCCTTTATAGGCCGACATGTTTTCCTCGTCACCGGTAACGTTTTTCTGCTTTTTCTGAGCGTCAGCGTTTGCCTTTAACTGTGCGGCGTTATTTACTTTTAATTTCTCATCGGCGATTTTCGTTTCCAGTTTTTGTGACATATTGGAATAATCAGTCGCTGTGTAATTGGCTTTTTCAGTATCGTTTCTTGAAATTTTAAGACTATCAAAATCCATTTTAATAGACCCCCTTTATTAATATAAACTTATAAATTTATGACTTGTCATATCACAAAACCAATAAATAATAACTTATACTAAACACTGTTTAAATAGCGTATGAAATCGATTTACACCCCATATGGCAAATTTTTAGCGTCATGAAAGTTTTTCATAAAGTCAAAAGTTTTGTAGCGTTAAGAAAATTTGAGTAAATCGATTTTTTTGTCAATCCCTTAAATGGTGTTTATTAGCAAGATTAAATTTATTTATAAATTGATTTAAGCCTTGCCCTGAACTGAACCTAATCTCTTTAAAAAAACGAATATTAACATATCACACGACATAGGAAACAAAAAATATTTTTCGCCTCCTATGTCGGTTTATCCGCTTTTAAAAAAAGAAATTAGCGTAAATTTTAAAACTCAGTCCAAAGCAAAACCTTATAAAAATTTTCAGCTATTTAATCTTAAATGGCATTTGTGACTTTATACTTAAAAATTATCGGTTAGCTTTTATTCTCATAATTTCCCGAACGCATCGCCGGCTTACGCCGAATACGTTAAAAACTCGGTAAAAGTTTTATATCTCATCGGAACAAAAATTCCTTTTTAAGTCTCCGTTTATAAATACAAATACTTAATTAAATCCTCCTAAAATTAACCGATAACTTATTGAATCTTACTGTTTACTGTCAAACCCTCCGTAGCTCTGACCTGTAAAAAACTCATCATAGCTTTCTCTAACTTGCTGTGACTGTTTTAAATTACGCAAATTATTTTTAATGAGCTGTAAGAGATTAGTCATAATTTTTTGATTTCTTTTATCAAGCTCTATTATCTGTTCGATAACGGCTTTCATCTCCTCTTCGCGTTTTTCAAAATCTTTATAAAAAGAAGTCTTTTTATCTTCATCTAAAATAATAAACTCTTTTATTTTTTTGTCAAGAGTTTGACAGTTTTTAATTAACAATTCTCTTTTGTTCAAAAAATTGTGAATTCTCTCAACGTCTTCCTCAGCAGCCTTAAACTTTCTCTCTTTTGTCATTTCAAGAATAGTTAAGAGACAATCCTTTTTCTGCTTTAAAAGTTCCTTTAAGCGTTTCTGGTCGTTAAAGTCCATAGGCATTCTCCAAAAAATTATTTTCTCACGCCGTAAAGCTCTTTATAATTATTGACCCATCATTGAGAACAAAGCGTTAATTTGATTGTTTGAGTTCATAATTGATGATTCCATCATTGAGAACATTGAGTAATATCTCTGTTCCTTGCTGATAAGTTTTTCTTTCTCTCTTGATATTTTCTCGTTAAGATCTTTAATCTGTTTGCTTAAAGTATTCTCGTTCACGCTAGACGTACCCGCGATACCAGCCTTCTCACGAAGAGCGCCTTTTCTGCCCACAGCACTTTCAATAATGCCCTCAAGATTCTCCGCGAGTCCTTTTCCGCTGGTCGTACCTTTTCCGGTAAAGATGGCCTGAATATCATCAATATTGTTTTTGATAGCGTCTTTAAGCTTTGTCTCGTCAATAACAAGTTTTCCGCTGTCAGCGTACTCCGATGAGGTTGTTATACCTAAATCATATAAAGCGGTCTTCGTCCCGTCGGACTTTGTCACAGGAGTATATATAGCGCTTCTCATTTTAGAGAGTATAGTTGATATTGTGCTATCTCTGTAAAGAAGACCCGTTTTGGCTTTTTCTTCCCAAAGTTTAATCTCGTCCTCGTCCATCTCTTTCTTTTCCTGATCTGTAAGAGGCTCGTAATATGTGTAATCGTCGCTTTTCGCTCTTCTTTCCTTTACCTGTTTGTTAAGGTCCTCAATTAAAGTGTTGTATTCGTCAACAAATGTCTTTATAGTATCATATATTCCATCAACGTCCGTCTCGTTTCCAATAGTAATTGTTTCGCCGGCTTCGGTGACTTTGTTTAACGTTATCTCCATACCGTCAAGTTCTATATTGTTAGACGTACGTGATGTTTCAACGCCGTCAATTTTCACAACAGCGTCCTGAGCGGCTTTTGTACGCTGCGCCGCCATATTAGACGTATCAAATCCCATAGACTCTAAAACTCTGTTCGTGCTTAAATCACCGCCGAATTTTATCTCGTTCACGGCGCCTGACTCCGCCGACTCGAATGTAAACTTTCTGTTTG
This sequence comes from uncultured Clostridia bacterium, assembly GCA_910579745.1. Lineage (GTDB taxonomy): Bacteria > Bacillota > Clostridia > Lachnospirales > CAG-274 > MGBC114079. Next base: position 20,662 of record CAJTVH010000032.1, read on the forward strand.
TGGCGTTATAGCTCACTTTAACCTCGGCGTCACTTGAATTTATATTCTCTAAAAACGTGGCGAGATTATCGTCTTTTGAGAATTCTATTTTCTCTCCGTTTATGGTGAGGCTCGCTTTTCCGTCGGCGTCCCATAAACTGGAGTCAAAAATATCCTCAAGAGTTGTTGTGTTAGTAGTCTTCGTAGTGGCGTAATCTATGTTAAAATAGTTCTGAAGGTCGTTTGAGCTTTTAAGAGTCGCGTCGCTCACCGCTCCGCTAAGAGTGGAATCAACGTTTGAAATAGTAACGTCGCTGCTTCCCGCCGCTAAAATAAGTTCGTCTTTTCCTCCGTCCGTGTCTATTCTGGCGGCGAGATAACCGCTTATGTCAACTTGCTTGCCGGTAGAATCAACGGCTTTTGTAAGAGCGCTGTTGATTTTAGCGTCGATTGATGAGGTATCATCTTTATCCACCGTTACAGTATAAGTCTTTCCGTTCACAGTCACGTTAAAGTTTCCGTAACTTTCTTTTACGGCTTGAGAACTGGCGCTTGTTGAAAATGTGGCGTAGCTTTCCTTGCTGGTGCCCGCTCCGCCGATGCTGATTTCGTGTCCAAGATTCTCGTTTACGGAAAATCTGCCGTTCGCGTCTAAGGAAACTGAAACTTTCTGTCCCTTGCTTTCCGTACCGAAAGCGTCTTTAAGCTTTTCGTTTATTTTGTCCTGAATAGCCGTCGCCTGGTCCGCGGCGCTCATAGAGCTTAAATTAACCCCCGCGAAATCGCTCGCCTCAAGGTTAATTGTCTTTTCCTTTCCATCAAGGGTTACGGAAAAAGACATTCCGTCGCCTGTAAGTTTATTGGCAAGAGCTCCGAGATCAATGTTGGCGTCGCTTTTAATGACTTTTCCCGTAGTTCCCGCGCTTACATAAGTATCGCTTTGGGCGAGCTGTGAAATCTCAATCTCATATTTCTGACTGGATGTTGATTTATTAATGGTAATAGCGTCCGAATCCCCGCCTTTAGAGGATTTAACGGAGTTTTTAAAACTAGCGAACGCTGTAGAGTATTTAAGACTGGTGCTTGTTCCAACGCTTGAGAGCCATTTATTCTGAAAATCCTGAAATTTTTTAATAACGTTTCTGTACGCGTCCTGCTGCCAGGTTTTCCAGCTGACATTTCTCTGGTATCTGTAAAGTTTGGCGCTTTCCGCGTGCATCATTTTCTCTATCATAGCGTCGGTGTCTATTCCCGAGCCTGATAAACCCGTAATACGCGTTGTGTTTGTATACATAATAATTCCTCCTTCAAAATTTCAAAAACAAACCTGTAAACAGCCGTAAAATATATTCGGAAAAATAAAATCCTCCTCTATAAATAAGCCGTAAAAAACAATAATTAAAATTTAATTTAAAGAACCCGTCGACAATGGGTGAGAACTTTCTTTAACTCAAAATTTCTCAAATTGCCGTATAGTTCTGCTTTTTATATTATCTATATCGGTAATAATTAAAATAAACTTAACAATAAAAAACAATAAAAAAATACTAAAAATCGCCTGTTATTTTTATCATATTTATATTATTTTTAAGAATAGAATAATTATTTTTTAAATAAAAATTAAAGGCGGGTGTATTCTTGTCGGTCGTAATCTCAATAATATCAATGCCGTCTTTATAAAGTATTTTTTGAATCTCTGTGAGAAATTTTGAGCCTACGCCCCTTTTTTGAAATCTTCTGCCAACGAAAATTTCCGATACCCTGTACTTTTTCACTTTAAAATAATCGGAAATAACCCCAACGCAGATTCCCTCCGCCCCATTTTCCGTGTAAAGTACAAATCCGCGGAATTTGGGGGTTTTAAAAATATCCGTAAAATAATTAAGTACGGAGTCTTTTTTAACCCAGCTATAGTTAAAAGGCTCGTTTTTATAAATATCAAAAAAAATGTCGGCGCATTTCTCAATATGCTTTCTCTCAAAATCAACAATCATTGTTTAAAACCTTGTAAAACACTTCGCCCCACTCCTCATAAAGAGGTTTAAGCTCATATTCCATAATGTCGGCCACTAAGTTAAAATCGCTGTTTTCCATGCCGTCGACAACTTCAGAGACAAACTCTTTTATGTTCCCCGAATCAACTTTAATTTCCGTAATATCTTGGGTGTACTCCACAATCTGAAGAATCGCCGTAAAACCCTCCGAGATTTGGGCGATAAGGTTTATACCCTCTTTTTTTCTGAGACTCTCGCATACGCCGTCAACCTGAGAAAGGACCCTGTCCATATACTCAAGAGCCTCGCCGAGCATTTCCATTTTTCCTTTAAGTATCTCATCAGCCATTTTTTTCTTCCTCCTTCTTCAAAGTCTTTACTGATTTAAGAGCTGTCTCAAGCTGTATAAGCCAATTTTTCCTCATTATGGCGCTTGCCATAACCTCGTCTTCCTCCTTGATTCTTCTCACGGAAGAAACATATCTGTTGGCGTACTCAATATAAGCCGCTACGCCCATTAACATCTTAATTTTTCCTTTGGCTTTCTCGATTTTCTCGTCATACTCGTCAAGACGCTCCTCAATTTTTAAAATGTTTTTTATATTTGAGGCGGATCTGAATTTAAGGGACTTTTGATATTTATCAAAAAGCTCTTTTTCCTCTTCCATAAGTTTGAGAACCTTGTCAAGCTCATTAAATTCCTCCTCCATGTCGTAAAAAACTTTCTCTTTCTCATCCTCTGAAAAAATCGTCCCCTTTGACACAACGTCCGAGATAATTTTATCCACGTCGTCGTTGTCTGAATTATATTTGTTAATAGCTTCCCTTAAAGTGAGCACCTCTGTATTTTCTATTAAAGCGCCCCCCTCCGTGGCGTCTATTAAGTTGACAGCGCCTCGTTTCGTTCCGCCATAATCGGCAAACCATTGAATATAATATTTAAAAACAACGTCCGACATAACCGTTCCCCCGCCTATAGCCGGCACCTGAATTTTGTCATAGCCAATCTCGTCGGGCTTTTTGGCCTTATGGTCTGTTCCTTCCACATGGCACTGATTTTCGGTATAGGCGAGGTCTTGCCCTATAAGTATAATGTCAGAGCATCCCATAACCTCCGCGACGCTTACAGCGTCGCAGGCTACTGATCCCCCGCCGAAAGTAACCGCGGTTTCCTTGTTATATTTGCTCATAATGGCTTTAGAATAAGAGTCCGTATTCGACATTATATTGATGTTGGGTCCTTTGTGAGAATCGACAAAAGCCCTCCGCACTCTTGAGTCATAAATAAGAGGAATATCGTTATATAAATCAGACATACCCTCCTGTAAATTGTCAATAGAGACTATAAAATCAGGGATAATTCCATTGGCGATTAAAACCTTCGCGGCGACGAAAACCGATATAATGGGAATCTTCCCTTTAATCTCTTTAAGCAAAAGCATGTTTTTTTTAAGGGATGGCCCCGCGGATACCACAACGGCGCTCCTTCCCTTAAATATGTCCTGAAATTGCGCTATACTGTAAGAATTAAGTATATTATCGGTATTTTTTAAAGAATTTTCCGCCCACAGCTCGTTTTTTCTGAAAACCGTGTTTCTTTTCAGCTCGTTTTCACTCATCATTGTTTTCGTATGCTCAAGAAAATCGACAAACTCTTTTTTGTAAACCTCTTTGTAAGTAGGGAGAATAACTGTTTTGCAGCGCATATAGACGTCGCCGTCTATAAACCTGCGTATAAACAGGCTGAAGCTTTCCCCATCATCGTCGGAAACAGCGTATATATGCTTGTTCTCCAAAATGTCATTACAGTATCCCTCGTCGATAATTTTAGTGAATAGGGCGTTGTCAGGCTCATAAATAAAAAAATGATTTCTTTTAGAGGCTTTTTTAAGAAGCGCTCTTATAAAATGTCCCAGTCCGAAACCAAAAATTAAAAACACAGTGTCACTTTCCATAATCGTTTCCATTTCGTCAGCAAATCTTTCCGCCTCTTTAGTTGGGTTATATTTGCTGTGAGCGTAAACGCTTTGACCATTCTTATTAATTTTAAACGTAAGACCGCCGTCCTTGCATCTCTCAAAATTAATTCCGGAATAATCTTTTCTGTTATACACGACTTGTTCCCCAAACTGCTCAAAAATGTCCGAAACAGCCATAACACCCTCTCCTTTGTCAAAATTTTCTCATAAGCGTTATAACGTGTTGAAGTTCCTCATCACTTAACGACGGAAATATAGGGATACTAACCTCTCTGCCATAAAAATCCTCGGCTGTCGGGAAATCCCCCTCCTTAAATCCGAAATTGTCCCTGTAATACGGCATAAGATGCAAAGGTATATAATGCACCTGAACCCATACATTATTTTCTCTCATATACTCAAAAAACCTTTTCCTATCTTTTGAGTTCCGAAGTAAAACGGGATATAAGTGGAAAGAGTTTATAGTGTTCTCATCGTCATAAGGTTTAATAACCTTAAATTTATCTAAGCCTTTAAATTCCTCATAATAAATTCCCGCTATCTCGTTTCTGCGTTTTAAAAACTTGTCAGCCTTTTTAAGCTGGCTTATCCCAAGAGCGCACTGAATATCAGTGATACGGTAATTATACCCCAGCTCACGCATTTCATAATACCAAGGTTCTTTGCTGAATTTAAGGTCATCGGGATTTTTTGTTATCCCATGATTTCTGAAAAGTTTAAGCCTCTCAAAAAAAGTCCTGTCGTTTGTGAGTATCGCCCCGCCCTCTCCTGTGGTAATGTGTTTGACAGGATGAAATGAAACCATCGCCATATCGCAGAAATCAGTTATCTTAAACCCGTCTTTTTTCGCCCCAAGAGCGTGGGCGGCGTCATGAATAACAACTATTCCTTTTTTTCTTAAAGGCTCGTAAATTTTTTTAAGAGGGTATAAGTTTCCCCCATATGAGACAGGAGTCACAACTTTTGTCTTCTCATTCACTGACTTGATAATCTCGTCTGGGTCGGCGTTATACGTTTCTTTGTCAATATCGCTGAAAACAGGAACCGCTCCCATATAAAGCCCCCCGTTGGCGGAAGCGGCAAAAGTAATGGGAGTGGTTATAAACTCGTCTCCTTTTTCTATCCCGCTGGCGAAATACGCCCCGTGAAGGGCTGCCGTGCCGTTTGAGAACAATACCGCGTACTCACACCCGCAGTATTTACAAAGAGCCTCCTCAAATTCCGAGACCTTCGGGCCCTGTGTTAAATAATCTGATTTAAGGGTTTTAACAACCTCTGAAATATCGTCGTCGTCGATATACTGACGACCATAAGAAATGGTTCTCATATTAAAAACCGCCTCCCCATAATGTGTTAAGGACTAAAATATAAAAAACAAGAATCTCACGTCCCGCGGCATATCCATAAACTTTGTTATCTCAAATTATAAGCGTGCTGTAACAGCCTGATATATAAGCGTAATCCACATTATCCACAAAGTTATCCACAGTAATTCACACTATTAACAAAAACCGTTCTTTTTAAGTTCTCTCCGCAAATCCGAAACGTCAAGCCAGTCTGTGTTCCCGCCTGAAGTATACTCAAAACCAAGCTCAACTCTTTTCCCGCCTGTCAGTTTTCCCTTATTCGGGTCCCACCAGTCAAAATGCGGGATAATAATAAAATGTTTGTCAAATTCCATCGTAAACCTTGAATCGTCTTTCGTCACCATTACCTCGTGTATTTTCTCGCCCTCCCTGATGCCTACTTCTTTAAGCTCGCATTCGGCAAGCATGGCTTTGGCTAAATCCGTGATTTTAAAACTCGGTATTTTAGATATATACGTTTCCCCGCCCACGGCTTCCTCAAGAGCCTTGTACACAAGCTCGACGCCTTGGTCTAAAGTAATCCAGAACCTCGTCATCTTAAAATCCGTTATGGGCATTTCTCGTACACCCTTGTCGATAAGATCCTTAAAAAACGGTATGACTGAGCCTCTGCTTCCGGCAACGTTTCCGTACCGCACGATAGAAAAGTTAGTTCCCGATTTTCCCGAATAGGCGTTCGCCGATATAAAAAGTTTATCGGAAACAAGCTTTGTCCCTCCGTATAAATTAATTGGGTTTACCGCCTTATCCGTGGATAAAGCCACAACCTTTTTCACCCCGCGGTCAAGGGCGGCGTCAATTACGTTTTGAGCGCCGTGTATATTTGTCTTTATCGCCTCAAAAGGATTATACTCGCACGCGGGAACCTGTTTCATCGCGGCGGCGTGAATAACATAGTCTACGCCTTTAAAAGCCCTGCTAAGTCTTTCCTTGTCCCTTACGTCTCCTATAAAAAACCTGATATTTGGGAGGATTTCCGGAGTTTTCATAGAGATGTCCTTTTTAAGAACGTCTTGCTTAAACTCGTCTCTTGAGTATACAATAATTTTATTTGGACTAAATTTTTTAAAAGTCATTTCTATAAATTTTTTACCGAAAGACCCTGTACCACCCGTAACAAGAATATTCTTATTGTTTAACATAATAATCTCCTTTGTAGAAACTTTCAATATTAATATATATCGGCATTAACCCCGATTTTTTTAACATCTTTTAAAAACTTTTGTTTTATAGCCAATAAATTTGAAAAAACGAAATGACGCGAGATAAAAATTATCTTCACAAATCGATCGGTCATAGTCAAAAGCAAATGACAACTGACATGAACACCGTAAAAATGATTTTTATCTTTTGAACTTGTTTATTTTCAACGTGAGTTCGATGAAAATTTATGATTGATGGAACCTTTTTTATCGCGAAAAGGTTCCAAACCTCCGCAAACACTCTTGAAACATTAAAAACCTTAAGGTTTCACCTCAAACTCCACAAGCTTTCGCGCGAAACCGCGTTTCGCTTCTTTCATTGCTATTTTCCGTCAAACTCACGTCAGTTTTAAGTTGTTTGACTATATTTATACCCGCCGTCTATACAGCGTTATACTTTTAAAAAGAGCGCGGATGAAAACCGCGCTCTTTTTAATAACGTCTGAGAATATTCGG
>CAJTVH010000032.1:27648-34018 GCA_910579745.1 uncultured Clostridia bacterium
AATTTATCGAAAGACCCGTAAATATCAAAACACGTTTTTTATATCATAAGTCATGGTGTCGGCGTTCGCCCTGATTCTTAAATATTTAAAATCAGAAACATTCTCGCTGTTTTGAGACGATAAACCGTTTAGATTTATATATCTCACACCGTCGTAAACCTCAGCGTAAGTATTATACCCCGTAGCGGAAACAACAATAACATTTTTTCCTGTTTCCTTAACAAAATCTTTAAGAATTTTATGGAAAATAAATCTTTCCCTTGTGTCGGTGAGATTTACGGCGTTGTTTCCCCATATATTTTTGTCCATGCCTATGATAATATTATTTTTGCTGAAATCTTTAAGATAACTCTGGAACCATCTCCACTGATCAGGATTGGCTTTTCTTATATTTCCCTCTCCCGTGGCGAGGCTTATTAAAGAAACGTTCGCTGTGTTCGTGGTATAATAGGCATTGTTCCATTGTACGCAGGAAACAGGCAAATCGTTTTGAATTAAAGACTCCCCGACAAAATACATCGCTCTGGCGTTCACGCTCATCTCTGATAAAACTCTCGCCTGGACATAATTAATGTTGTCCCCATACTTTTTGGCTGTCTGGCCAAATACTGTAATATCCTCATATCCGCTCGCCGGCGCCCCGTCTATCGGCTGTCTTAACATATCGGCGAAACTTGATGAGCTCTCCTCATTTCCCCCTTTGTACACATGCATCGTAATATCGTCTATATAAACCGTCCCCGAAACAGCATCAGCGGTGCCTAACGACGCTACGTAAAACTGGAAAACAGAAACAGGTTTAACGGCCTCTTCCGGAATAGCGGCTGTAAAGCTTCTCCAATCCGTGAAATCAAGTTTTTCCACAACGTCCACGTTATAACTGTTCCCCGCGGCGTCTACCACGCTTATTTTCAAAAGATTATCGCTTCCGTCGCCCTTAACCCATAAATTAACCGCTGAGGCGTCCTTAATTGAGTAAGGCGTTGAGAATTGAGCGTAAGCCGCTTGGGTTATTGTGGAGTTTGGAATAAAATTATATGTGAGCATAGCCGATTTGTTACCGCCATGATAATAAGCGTTTGTGATTCCCGCGCCTCCTGAGATGCCTGTGTTCTCAGGATACACGGCAAAAGAAACGGGACTGTTCTCCTCAAACGAGGCGGCGGTCTCGATAACCTTTCCAATGTTTAAAACAAAGCTTGACTCAAAATCCCTGTACCTGGCGGTAACCGTTACGCTTCCTTCCATACTCGCCGTGAATTTGCCGTTCTCGACACTTCCAATAGCGGGGTCGCTTAAACTCCATTCCACGTTTGAATAGTCAAGCTTAGACGAGAAACCGTTTTTGCTGTAAGCGGTAGCCACAAGATAAGTCGAATCGCCGACGTCAAGCTTAGTATTTAAAGCGCTGGCTTTAATTGTTGACACGGCGGACGTGACTTTCCCATTCAGGGCGCCAATCCAGTTCCCGCCAAGATAAGCGTCAATGGTATAAGTTCCCTCTGAAAGCGGGGTTACTCTCGTTCCCTCTATATCCGCCTCAACCCCCGTTATTTTAAGCTCTATCCCAGAAATATCAAAATCGGTTTTATTGTGATACTCGTCATATCCCACAATGTTAATAACCGATGTCTCGTCAATAAATAAGTATCCGTCGTCGCTTCCATCAACGGTCAGCTTTCCCTCCGTAACGACTCCCGTCGGAACGTTCACGGCTTTAATAGCTAAAGCGTTCGCCACTTTTCTCTGCCCGCTGTCCGACGGAACGTTCTGAACAGCCGTCTGGCTTTGTCCCTCTCTTTTAACGACTATTGTCGTGGAACCGCCGCCGTCAAGGTGTATGGCGTCATAAGCGCCGTACTCAAGCATAAGAACACCTGTTTCGTCGTGAGTCATACCTATGCTTTTTCTTCTTCCGTCAATACACATTATAAATATATTTTTTTTATCTTTGTCAACCCCGACGACAGTTCTGGGGTTTCTTCCCTTTAAAATAAGCCCGTTTGAGACAAGCTTGCCGTTTCTCAATATTTCTCCCCCGCCGGAAATGCCAAAATCAACCTCCGACAAATTTTTATTCGGCCTGAAAACAAAAGTCCCCTTCTCGTTAAAGCCCACAGCCTGTCCTTTCTGAAAATAAGGAAGCTTCTCCTGCGCCGTTTTTTGATTCATAACTATTACATAGCCCTTTTCGGGAATATTCACAGTTTCCCCCTCTCCTGATACATAAGTAACGGCGTTGTTCTCGACAACAAGCTTATAAAGTCCTTTGACTCTTTTATCAATAGACGCCGTGGATGTCAGGGCGTTTCTGTCAAAATACACGGCTTTCGAGAAATCCGTATGTTTGTTCTTCGCCTGAATTTCAATATTTTGACCGTTTGTGCCGTAAAACACTAAACTTGATTTCACATAATCTATAAAAGGTATAGTTCCGTCCACCAGAAAAGAGGCGTATCTGTTCTCAGTACCGTTATAATAATTCTGGGTCTGTTTAAATTTACCATTTTCATAAACCTGTCCCATACTTGACATAGGATTTCCTGAACCGAAAAAATCACCGTTTACGGCGGCGATAACGTTGCTGTTTTCCTTGGCGAAATCCTGAACGGTCTTTTTAAGGCCTAAATCCGTGGTGGATTCTATAACGTCTAAAATGCCGTTTGTATTCTGCATATCCATGGTAAGTATATAAACGTCTACCCAGCCGTCCTTATAAAGCCTGCTGCTCTTCTCATATGTAACGCCTTTCGTTAGTGTTTCCTTTTCCCCGTATTTATATAACAGCGTCGATGAATTTGACGTTGCGGCGAAACATGCCATAGCTGACATAAACGATAAACATAACACGGCTGAAAACACAGCCGCCTTTAAAACTCTTTTGAAAAACATTTTCCGCTTCACTCCATTCAAAATAAAAATATTTTCCGCTTTCCTATAGACCGTTTTAAAATTATTTAGTTTTAAGACAGTCCCTAAACGTTTCAAGTTAAACTATATATTCGATAATTGAGGCCCATCGAATATATAAAGCCTCCGATTAAAATTTATCCATTTTACGTCCCTCATCCTGAGGCGGGCGTTACGGCATACTTGAAAAAACTCTCTCGGCTATACAAAACAATTAAATCCATCACAGTCCTGTCATAAAAAACTTCATCCGTTCCCATTTATGATAAATTATCTCAATTGTATATTTCAAGGTTATTTCAGATATGCCCAAATAATCGGCATTTATTTTATTATACTCTTTTAAACGCCGTATTTCAAACGAATAGAAGAAATTTAATATAATTGTAATCGGATAGTAAAAATCAACCCTGTTTAATAACCTATACCGATTGCCGAAAGATTTTTTGTCAGTCATTATCGCTTAGAATCCGTCTAAAAACAAAATACACGCGAAAAATCAGTGAAAATATAGTCAATCAGCTTGAAAATGAAAAGAAGGAAACAAGGTGGCAGAAGGCAGGCTCTGCCGAAAATCCGCGTCAACTTACGGCAAAGCGGTGAAAAGGGTTTTTGACCGTTGAACTTGTTCATTTTCTAAACTGATTGGCTATAATAGATTTTTAAAGCGTAACGCCATTATTTTTATTGATTTTTTGGGTATTTTAACAATTTTTAGAGATGTTGTCAGATTATCAGGCACGTCTAATCAATAACCTCCGATATAACCTCCGAGAGTAAATCCACAGCGTTAAAAATTTCCTCTTTTGTGTTGTTTTGCGCGCCGATCTCAACAAGGGTTGATTTCGGCGCCATATGAAGACTGTATCTGTAGGCGTTAAGATATATGCCTCTTGAGAGACCCGAAAACTTCTGTTTCGCCTTTAAATTAAGATTAAAGCTAAACGCTAAGTTATCTTTGACATAAGGGTTTTGGAGGTCTTTTATCTCAGAAAGTTTCCCGTCTTCTAAAATACGGCATATGCCGTTAAAAAACATAAGTCTCGCGGTTGGTTTCCCGTTAATAGTCGTAACGAGCTTTTTGCTTTCGTCTATTCCGTCTCGGTGCAGATCTATAACGACCTCAATAGACGGGTTGTCGGATAAAATTTTTCTTATAGCCGGTTCCATTCTCTCATAAGCGCCTATAATTTTAACTTTCCCGTCAACCATATCAAATCTGTCCGTGCAGTGAATGCACTTAATTCCCTTTTCCTCAAGTTTCTCTTTAAGTCTCTTCCCCGCCCCGACAACGCCCTCATAAATATTGTTAGGAGCGCTGTCTTTAAACATCTCGTGAGAGTGGGTATGAAAAATTAAAACTTTAGGAAAATCCCCGTTCTTTTTAATTTTCAAATCCGTGTTTAAAAATTTATCCACATTAAAATAATCCTCTGTCATAAGAGTTTTTTTGTCCACTATGTAAAATTTCTTTCTCAGCTCAGCGATATTTTTAAGAGCGTTAATATTTATTTCCTCAGGCTTTGAAGCTGGGCTTTCATCCATAAAAGAGATTTCATCCTCGCCCGCCACGTCTATTTCCTCATAGTCCTCGTTAAAAACGTCCACTTCCCTGCCAGAAAACCCCATTTTTGAGCCAGGAATATTTTGGTACAAAAAAACCTCTCCCATGGCGGACCCATGGCCAAAAGCGATTATGACCCCTATAATCAAAAGACCCGCGCTAGTATAAAATTTTCTCAAAAGCCTTTTTCTCTCATTTGTAACTTTCATAAAATAAACCACCGCCCCGTATAACCGTTATATATAACCAGCCGCGGCCGGCTATAACCTCAATACAATATACATTATACAATATACATTATATTTAAGATGGCGTGAAAAAATAACCGCCTCAAAATAACAAAATCATACCTGTCTAAAATCTTTAAAAAGCCTGCCTAAAAACAAAATATATACAAAAAATCAGTGAAAATAATAGCGTTTCGAAGCGTAATGATATTATTCTCATTGATTTTTTGTATATTTTAATAGTTTTTAGACAGGCTCTTAGATAGTTAAAGTTAAAAGCACTCTTGCCCGTTTATTAAACAGGCTTATTTTCTTCTCTCTTTAATAGGTTTAACATTATTAGCGTTTGTGTTAGGCCATAACTCGCTTTCAGGAGGCGTTTTTATTATTAGATAGTCTAAAATTTTAATGGCGTAAATTAAGACGTAAATAAATATTGTCCCCAAATACCCAAAAGCGAATTTATAGTTCGGTAAAACAGGGCTTTCTTTCAAAGAAAAAACAGCGAAAACAAATCCGATGAAATTAACGGCATAGCATAAAACCTCAAGTAAAAGAGAAATATTTTTCTTTCCGTTCGATTTCTCAAAATACATTGAGAAGCCAATCAAAGCTATCTCAACTATGGGAATAATCACAAAAAGATAATATAAAGCGCTCTGATACTCAGACCTTACGATAGCGGAATGAGAGCCGGAGGCCTCCAAAAACTCAAAACCCGGCAAAAGGCTTACACCGCCCACATACTCATACGACTTGTCCCCCGTTTCTATATAGAAAAAAGGCATCGCTATAAATATAATAAGTAAAATAAATAAAATCATATTAATCTTTTTTGACACCGTAATAACCTCCAAAACACAAAATAATAATTTTAGTTTTCCCTATCGCATTTGTTTTTATAAGACTAAGGAAAATATTTATTAATAATATATAAATTAAAATCAGTTAAATCAATATCTCTCAAGAATTTGTTTCTTCTTGGCCTCAAACTCCTCTTGTGTAATCACACCGGAGTCAAGAAGTTCTTTACAGGCTTTCAGCCTATCGGCCCCCCCGATTAAGGAACCGTGATTCCTCGTGTCTTCTCTAACGTTATTTTTATTAAAAATATTGTACACGTTATTAACTTCCATCTTCTTTTCAGCGGCAGGCGAAATCACATCTTCCCTAAGCCACAATCCTATAAATAAAACCCCCGCCGTTTCAGCAAAATATTCCAAACTCATAAAATCAAAATCATAAGCTGCGCAAATCATTAAATACAGAGCGCATAATAAAGCCATCGGAATAAACCAAACTTTTCTCACAATATTATTGCGCCGTATGGCAAGCTCACTTACACAAAACAATCCAGCGTATACAGCAAAATAAAACACATCGTAAATATTAAAAATCCGAAATAATCCCTGGAAAATTAAGACCGCTTTTACCGCCGAAACAACCAAAACGCCCTTTTTGTCTCTCAAAAACAGCGTAACCCCAAAACCCACCGGCACACCACACTCAAAAACAATATCAAGTATATCCTCAAAACGCAAAATATAACCAATAGTATTACAAAATATCAAAAGCCCCCAAATCGTGAAAAGTACCGCCCCGATAATTGAGTAAATTCTTGATTTATCAGTTTTAGTCATTTTATCACTCCTCTACACAAATTTAAGAA
>CAJTVH010000033.1:0-29630 GCA_910579745.1 uncultured Clostridia bacterium
ATTCTTGATTTATCAGTTTTAGTCATTTTATCACTCCTCTACACAAATTTAAGAAGCTGTTCCTTTTTCATCTGAAACTCCTCTTCACTGATTACTCCCCGCTCAAAAAGCTCCTTGTATTTTTTTAACTCCTCAGCGGCGTCCCGCTCTGAAGGCGTTTTATTATAATTGGGGGCGTTTTTATGAAAGTCAGCCTGATTTTTGGCAGGTATCACGCTTACATGTATAACAGCCACGATAAACAGCATCCAGCCGTAAAACCACCACAGCCCAAAGCTATATCCCTTATTCTTGGCTATATTCGCCGGAATCAAGCCTAAACAGGCGGAAATAATAAGCCCTATAATAAAATATACCTCTAACATATATTCCCCTCCAAAACCGTGAGACTATAATTACACTATATCATTTTAATCAATGACTCGCTATATCGGTTAAATCAGTATTTCTCAAGAATTTGTTTTCTCTTGGTCTCAAACTCCTCTTGTGTAATCACGCCTGAGTCAAGAAGTTCTTTACAGGCTTTCAGCCTATCGGCGCCGCCGATTAAGGAATCGGGATTATTAACTTTCGGCTCTTTTTCGGCAATATGCGAAATCACATCTTCCCTAAGCCACAATCCTATAAATAAAACTTGCACCGCTTCAATCAAATAACCAAACATCAAAAAATTATAAGCTGCGCAACTCATTAAATACTGAACGCATAATAGAACCGTCGGAATAAACCAAATATTTTTAACAATATTATTACGCTGTACGGCAAACGCGCTTACACAAACCAATCCAACGTATACGGCAAAATAAAATACATTGTAAATATTAAAAATCTGAAATAACGCATACAAAATTAAAGCCGCTTTTACCGCCGAAACAATCAAAACACCCTTTTTCTCTCTTAAAAACAGTGAAACCCCAAAACCTATCGGCACACCGCACCCAAAAACAATATAAGGTATATCCTCAAAATGTAAGTCGCTGAAATCACGAATATAGTGAATACCAACCCCAAGAATATTATAGCATCCCAAAAGCGTGAAAATTACCGCCCCGATAATTGAGTAAATTCTTGATTTATCAGTTTTAGTCATTTTATCACTCCTCTACACAAATTTAAGAAGCTGTTCCTTTTTCATCTGAAACTCCTCTTCACTGATTACTCCCCGCTCAAAAAGCTCCTTGTATTTTTTTAACTCCTCAGCGGCGTCCCGCTCTGAAGGCGTTTTATTATAATTGGGGGCGTTTTTATGAAAGTCAGCCTGATTTTTGTCAGGTATCACGCTTACATGTATAACAGCCACGATAAACAGCATCCAGCCGTAAAACCACCACAGCCCAAAGCTATATCCCTTATTCTTGGCTATATTCGCCGGAATCAAGCCTAAACATGCGGAAATAATAAGCCCTATAATAAAATATCCATCTAACATATATTCCCCTCCAAAGCCGTGAGACTATAACCACACGATATTGTTTTGATTATACTATAAAAGTGAGATAAAGTCAACTTTTCAATATACTTCTTTCAAAACTATAAAATAGCCGTAATTACATAATTTCGGAAAAAATATAATAAGAATTTGGGAAAAATATTTTTCTCAGACTGTCAAAAAACCTAAAATTACAAAAATTTATGAATTTTTCAACTATCTAAATTTGCGAAAGCGACACGGACTTTAATCCGCAAAGCAGGCTTTGCCTGCTTGAGAAAAATTAGGAAGTTTCAAGAATTTTTAAAAAATCCGCTGGAACTTATCTGTTTATTCCTCTGTTAAACCGCATGAAACGCAAGCGTTTCTTGCAAGCGTGCCGGCTTTTTCGACACGCTGAGAGAAATATTTTTATTTCCCTCTAATTTCTCAAAATATATTGAGGCACCAATCAAAGCTATTTCAACTATAGGAATAATCACACTTTCAGCCTATCGGCACCGCCGATTAAGGAATATGGATTAGCACCGTCCCCCATATTATGTTGGTTAAAAGCGCTGTACATGTTATTAATATTCATCTTCTTTTCGGTAATGGCGATACCGTCTCTTCCCTAAACCACAATGCTATAAATAAAATTCCCGCCGACTCCACCAAATAAATCAAATGGAAAAAACCATAAGCCCCGCAGCCTAATAAATACACCGCACATAATACATCCCCTGGAATAAACCAAGCTTTTCTCACAATATTATTACGCCGTATGGCGAGTGCGCTTATGTAAACCAATCCGGCATATCCAGCGAAATAAAATACATAGTAAACATCAAAAATCCTAAATAACATATATAAAATTAAAGCCGCTTTTACCGCCGAAACAATCAAAATTCCCTTTTTATTTCTTAAAAACAGCGTAACCCCAAAGCCTATCAGCACGGCACACTCAAAAACAATATAAAATATATCCTTAAAATCCAAATCCCCAAAATAAGGAATATACTCAATATAATGATAAATATTATAGCATCCCAAAAGCGTGAAAAGTACCGCCCCGACAGTTGAGTAAATTTTTGTCGTTTTCTCCCCCATACGCGAAAATTTAAGAAGCTGTTCCTTTTTCATCTGAAATTCCTCTTCGCTGATTACTCCCCGCTCAAAAAGCTCTTTATATTTCTTTAACTCCCCAACGGCGTACCTCTCCGAGGTCGTTTTATCATAATTTGGGGCGTTTTTATGAAAGTTCGCCTGATTTTTGTCAGGTATCACATTTACATGTATAACAGCCACAATAAACAGCGTCCAGCCGTAAAACCACCACAGCCCAAAGCTATATCCCTTGTTTTTGGCTATATTCGCCGGAATCAAGCCTAAGCAGGCTGAAATAATAAGCCCTATAATAAAATATCCCTCTAACATAAGCGCTCCACTCCAAAAATATAAAATCACAATTATGTTATATTGTTTTAATTATACTATAAAAGGGAGATAAAGTCAACTTTTCAATAAGAAATAGGAAAAAACCTCATACACCCTTGCGTAAAATTTTATTTTGTTATATAATGTAAGTAAAATTCGTAATATGGGAATTTGTAATATAACATAAATTTTTTTCAGACAAACATTGTCCGCTATAACATCATGGAGGTTGAAAAATGAAATTAAATAAAAAACTCTGCGGGTTTTTGTGTACGTTTCAAATAGCGTTATTTTGTTGCCATAATATATCTTTCGGGGCGGCGTATAAGGATATATCCCCGTCTCACTGGGCATACCTCGCTATAGAGAATCTTCACGCCAAAGGCTGTCTTAATGATTTTCCCTCTGAGAAATTCAACCCCGACAGCTATATAGATAAATTCACCAGCTCAAAAATTCTCGCGGCGGTAGCGGGATATACGGACGGCGATTATTCGGCGCAAAAAAATATAATATCAAAATTCTCGTCGAAATTTTTAAAATGGAATAAAGAGTCAAATAACCAAATAGCGTTTCTCCTCTCAAAAAATATTCTTACGGAGAATGACTTGGAAAGCTTTATGCTGTTCTCAAGCGACGGCTCCGAAAAATTTCGGGCAATATCGAGAGAGGAAACGGCGGTTTTTCTCGTTCGTTTAATGGGCAAGACCTCAGAGGCCCAGAAGCTCAGTTCCTCAAACTTTTTTAAAGACAGCCCGTCGATAACGGAAACAAGGCGTGGCAGTATAAACTACTTAAAATCGGTAAACGTGTTAAGCGGGGATAAAAACGGTTTCTGCAATCCTAAAAAAGCTGTCACAAGGGCAGAGTTCTGCGTGCTTGTAAACAATGCCGCCAAATTGATTCCCTCTTCCCCTAAAACAAACCCATCAGAAAATATAAATAACGTTGCTACCATAAACGGAACCATAAATAATTATTATAAAAATCTTAATTTGATTCAAATAAAATCCGGTGATAAAATAGACTCATACCGTTTAAGCGGCAGCGTGAAAATAACCTTTAACGATAAAACCGTGTCGGCGGACTCAATATCGGAGGGATTAAAAACCACGGCTTTAATAAATAACTCAGAAGTAATTAGACTCTCCCTTAGTTCGCCCGAATCAAAGCCAGACGCGTCAAAACAGCCGTCAAGCACAATATCTTCCATACAGCCTGATATATGTATGGATCCCGCCGCTTCGGGAACAATTCAAAGTATACAAATTAACCCGTCGCTGAGAAATGAGTGCGTAATCGAGCTGTTAAGCGACAGCGGAAAGAGAAAACTATTTTCGGGAACAAGATACACTATTCCAATATATTCTTTAAAAATAGGCGACTTCGCCCATATTACGGCGGATAAAGGTCAGATTTTAACTATAAAAATTGACAAAAAAGACAAAAAGAGCGTATCTTCCGGATACGTGTCCGATATAGATAATAATAAAATAACTATAGAAACCGCGGGGGGTGGAAAATCAGTATTTTATCATAATGAGAATTTTACCGAGTGTTATGACTGCACGATAGGTGAGAAAATCGATTTCACAGACATAAAAAAATTTACTGAAGTTTATATTTTCTGCGAGGACATAAACTCTCGCGCGATAGATGTAATATTTATAGTCGACAGCTTGTAAAATTAAAGGGATAAACATAACCTGTCTGATTAACGTATCTGAAAAATAAAATTTCGGAGGTTTTATAAAATATGTTAAAAAATATAACTAAATTCGCGGAGGCCGTTAAAATGGCGATAAAGTCCCTTGACGATAAAATAAGTCTCTCAAAAAAATCAAAAAAAGTAAAAATTTTAGCGTCAGTCGCTTTAAAAAATACCATTTACTCAAAAAAGGGAATAAACTATATATTGAAAGTAACATTATTCGTGTCCGTGATCGTAACTTCTTTCACAATTACGTCTCGGTTCACAAAAAACAACGCTCAGGCGGTGTATATAAATAATAAACCGATAGGAATAATTGATAACGTGGAAATCACGGAAAATGAGCTTTGCTCAAATATAGAAAATAAATTAAGCGAGGAAAACGGTGTAAACGCCTCAATAAACGAGGATATATCCCTTGTTCCCATAATAGCGTCAGATTCTGATATTTCATCTGAGTATGAAATTTTAAATACGGTGGTAAATGACGTCTCCTATACCGTCGATTCTTACGCCATAAACGTGAACGGCGAGAAAAAAGTCCTCTTAAAATCAAAAAAAGAGGCGGAAAACCTCCTTTCCGATATAAAATCACAAAGAATCGATAATTCAGGGGAAATACTTTCCGTCTCATTTGTTGACGATATAAAAATTTCGGAAGAAAGCACGGATTCCGATAATATAATGACTTATGATGACGCCTATGAAATCTTAAATAAAAATACCGAGGATAAAAAATCCTATACCATTTCCGAAGGCGATACTCTCGGAAAAATATCGGAAGACCTCAATATTTCTCTTTCTGATATATACGCGTTAAATCCTGATATAACGGAAGACACGGTTTTAAAAATAGGCGATGAAATCACGATAACAGAGGAGAAACCCCTGCTTTCGGTAAATGTCGTTAAAAAGGTGTCATATAAAGAGGAAATCCCCTATGAGACTGAGGAAATAAAAAACAATGAGGAATATAAGACATATAAAAAAGTTATAAAAAAGGGCAAAGAAGGGGAAAAGGCCGTAACCGACGAGGTAATATATAAAGACGGAAAAGAGACATCGAGAAAAACTTTAAAAGAGACTGTTCTGAAAGAACCGGAAAACGCCAAGGTTGAGATAGGAACTCTTGAGACTCCCGTCAAAAAAGCTACAGGTGTATTTAAAATGCCCGTAAGAGGCGTCCTTACTTCCGGATTCGGAGCAAGATGGGGATATATTCATAAAGGAATAGATATAGGTGCTCCAATGGGCACTCCCGTTTACGCCTCCGACGGAGGAGTTGTTACATTCTCTGGCTGGAATGACGGCGGATTCGGCTATCTTGTCAAAATATCCCATGGAAACGGCTTTGAAACATATTACGCTCATAACTCAAGCGTGGCGGTGTCAGCGGGAGACAGAGTATATCAGGGTCAGTTGATTTCTTACGTTGGAAGCACTGGGAACAGTACGGGAAATCACCTTCACTTTGAGATAAGAGAGAACGGAGTGGCAAATAACCCATATAATTATTTAAGTTAAGATAATACTAATCGATTATAATTTTATATGCTTTGTAAAAAAGTATATGCCGCTAATCTCTTTCTAAACACTGGATAAGAATGCATAAAAACAAAAAAATATTTTATGGGCGCGTCTCGCTGAAGCGAACAGCGTTTTGAGTTTCAAACGCTGGAAACTTAAAAATGATTTCGAGGCAATCCGTTAGCTTTCAAGGAAAATGATTATGTATATTATATCCTCTTTTTTAAATGAGATTAGTATAAAACGAAATATATAACAGTTTTCAAATACTCTCCGAATTACTCGGTACCGCCTAAAAAGCTCACTCTTCCTCAAAACAAAAATAAAAGGAGATACTTTATATATGGAAAACTCTAATAAACAGCAAAATACAATATTCATAATTATAGCGGCGATAATAGTTGTCGCCGGAGTTATAGGAGTTATTTATTTTTATAACTCAGGAAAAGCCCCTTCCACCGACAAAACTGTCAAAGAAGATGAGATAAAAGCTCAGTTTCAGGAAATTTCCGATAAATTCACCTCCCTCTCGTCAGAAATGCTGGAAGCGGACGGAACAACAATAAAAGCGGAATATACGGATAAACAGAAAAATTTATTCAGCGTAATTCTGCAAAAAATAGGTGAAGTCGATAAATTTATGGAAGACGCTAAAAAAGAAAGTTCCTCTATCTCAGAAGATGATTACTATGATGAACTCGCAAATAAAGTAGCGGAAATAAATAAACTTCTTACGGCGCTTGACAACGATATTCACATCGACTCATCCGAATTTACGGAAACCTTCACAAATCTTAATACCATGTTTAATAAGCTTGTTGATAAAGTTACCGTAAAGGGAGACAATAAAACTCTCATTGACGAATATAAAGCTTTTCAGGATGAATACGATAAAATATATAAAGATATATTATCTATATATAATGACACGAAAGATGACAGTGTGAATCAGGAATACTATGATAAACTGACGGCTAAAGGGAAAGACATTATAAATAAAATAAATGATTTTATGGCTAAAGCCAATATTACTCTCGATTAAACGTCAAAAGTATGATTAGGCTGTTTAGTTTAATCCATTTGCTATAAAAACAGCCTCAAAATATTTTGTTTTTTAAATGTTTTGAGGCTGTTTTTTTTAACCGTAAGACCTTTGTCTAAAATCTATTAAAAATATAGAATAAAAATCACAAAAAATAAAACAAACCTGAAACAAGTTTGTTTTATTTTTTGTGATTTTTATTCTATATTTTAGTTTTAAGACTCTCCCTTAGCTTGACGTTCAGCTTCTCCATTTTCTTTTTTTCTCTCTCTTGTGTCAAAAAATCCATAACAGAATAAAAGAGCGATGGAAACAGCCGTTATTAAAATACCCTCGTTAAATCCCACGGGATAATAACTAAAGTTAATGTCATGGCTTCCCTCCGTCATATAAATTCCCAGAAGGCCTCCGTTTCCAAAAGCGATTTTCTCCGCCTCCACTCCGTCCACAGTAACCGTCCAACCGTCATCATACGGTATAGAGGTGAATAAAAACCCGTCTTTATCCGTTTCAATTCCCGCCTTTACAAAATCATCGCCATACTCTGAAACAACCATGGGCGTTTTTGAGAGCCTGTCGTAAACCCTCTCAAAAACCTCGTTATTTAAATTAGCGGCGTATACTTTAAGCAGTCCGCTTTTATGATAAACTTTCGCCGCGTCATCTTTTTTACTAAGCTCAATATTAAGAGTAATTTTTGAGCCTTTAGCAACGTCACCCACATCTATAAATCCTCTGCCTAAATTAACGTCACCCCTTTTCGGCGCTTTTGTTTTTCCATCAGGTGTCGTCACCATATACTCACATTTCATCGAACTGAGAGCGTCCGCGTAAATAAAGGTTCTTCCCGTTTTATTCACGTCAATATCAAACGTGATTATAGGCACATAAGCGTAAGTCGATATTTCAGGTCTTGTAAGCTTGTATCTATTTATGTTTTTTATTCCAAACTCCTTTAAATAAGAGCTTACATCCATAAAATCGTCTTCACTCTCATTGTCCTCATCTTCTTCGCCTTTATATTTGAATTTTATAAGCTCGACAATTTTTCCGTTTTCTGAAACATTATTCACGCTAATATTCGTTATAGGTAAAATATTCATCAAACTTTCTTTAATATCAGTAGCATGGAAAACAAAACTGTTTTGAACATCAAAAGGATTCTCATAATCGGTAATCCAGCCCTCAACGCCAAAAGCTCCTTTGTCTTCTAAATCAATATAATTCAGAACATCCGTAAACAAACCGTTTACAGTATCAACAAACACACCGTAATCAAAACTTGATTCATTTATAAGCAAAGCATATTTGTTTTTAAGGTTTTCCAGAGTAAACTCATTGTATTCCTCGCTTCCCTTTACAATAAATCCCAATGGAAGAGCGTAAGGATTTTCATATATATAAATAAAATCATCAGAGTTATCAGGATTAATTCCGGCGACTGACAAAACGCTTTTATTTCCCGTAATTTCTTTTATTTTCTCATAAACCTCTGTTTTCTCATCTCCTTCAAAACGGAAAACCTGCCTTAAATCATCGCTTCCTGTTTTTTCCCTGAGATAATCTTTTACTTTCTCAAGAGTTTCCTCTTCCTCTTTCGTGCCTATAAAAAACGGCTTAGGCTCTTCTCCCGCTTTCATAATAAACGGCATAGCCTCATCATCTGCTGAGTCCACATCCGAGTCTAAATTTCCAATAATATATTTAACGTTAAATATAGCTCCTATAAGAGGTGTCGGCTCATAAAACTTGCAGGAATTACTTGTGGCGGCTATACCAAGATTTCTCATAAGAAAAGAGGTATTCCCATAGGCGAGAGATGAAAAATTGCTGTATCCTTTAAAATTATGAAAAGAACCGCTGTTTAACATCTCATATCCGTACATTTCAGTTCTGTTAAAGTCTTTTCCGTCTTTTTCATTTATATATTTTACAGCTCTTTCCACTCCATCGACATACCTAACATAATCTTCCCTGTTAATTTTCTTCGTTTGATAAGAAAAGCCGACAGTCGTACTGAAAACACACTCTATAAAAACAGCCAAAGCAAGGCACGCTAGGGGGTTGTATTTTTTCCCGCCGTTAAATAGCCTTAGAATAAGCGCTAAGTAAACCGCTCCAAAAATACCGATAATGATAAAATCATAATCATCAAGAACCCTTTTAAACTCATCGTCAAACGGTACTATTAAAAATTCCGTAATAACGATTATTGCTGTAAACACACATAAAAATATGTAGTAATAATCGATATTCTTAACAGCTTTTATGTTAATAAAAGCTTTATAGGCCATTACAATTATAGCGAAACTGTAAATAAAAGTAAACCTATGAGGAATACTCGCTGGAAAATGTAATCCATGGACAGTGAAATCAAGAGCGTTTATACAGCAGCATAAAAGCATAAAACCTAAAAACAAGGAATATAATACCTTTTCCCTAAGCTTAATATTTTTATTAAGATAATAAAGAGGAATGAGCATAATCGTGAAAAGTCCTGAGTAAACATTCGGCACATCTGAGTTTTTCGCCAAAACAATAGGCCTCGCTCCAATAAAATGGCTTGTGAGAAGCTGATACACATTTCTGTAAACCTCAAAATCGGGAAAAGGCTCGGTGCTTGTATAAGTATGGGAAATCGATATAATGGTTGGGATTATAAGAAACATGGAAATCCCGCCCGCTATAAAGGATAATACAAAAAAACGTATAACCCTGTCCATAATAACTTTTTTATCATTTTTCCATGAATACTCTAAGAAAAGATAAACAAAGAAATAAACAGCGCCGAATACGCATACAAGAAAAGCTATATAAAAATTGGCTAAAATAACAACCGTAAGGGAAATACAATACATTTTATATTTCTTATCCTTAACAAGACTTTCTATACCTAGAGCCACAATCGGAAATAACGCCACGGCGTCAAGCCACATAACATTCCAGTAATACGACGTGATAAAAGCCATTGAAGCGTACATAAGAGCGAAAATAACTATGGTAATATCGTTCCTCTCAAACTTCTTTTTAAGATAATAAGCGAAAAAAGAAGCCGAAAAGGAAATTTTAACAAGCACTAAAAACGCCATCCCCTCCGGGGCGTTTCCCGCCGGAAAAAAAACCATAAGAAGACTTAAAGGGCTCGCCGTATAATAGGCAAACTGGGAAATAAAGTTCTTTCCCAGCCCGCCTTCCCATGAATATAGAAAACTTCCCCCGTTTATAAGCTTATTTCTAAGCTCCTCATGAAAAGGGGCATACTGATGATACATATCAATTTTAAGTATGCTGTCGCTCCCCATGGGATAACATCCCAAAAGTGTATATACCAAAAGCATAACAACCGTAGCTAAAAAGAACGCGCCCCACACAAATTTATTTTCCTCAAACGTCTCCCTTAAAAATCCTCGCCTCTCCACAGACTAAACCTCCTTCTTTACCGTCTCTTTTTTCCTTTCTCTCTTGTCAAAAAAGCCGTAGCCGCATAAAAGAGCGATAGAAACAAGGGTTATTAAAATACCCTCATTAAATCCTATAGGATAATAATTAAAGCTAATATCGTGGCTTCCTTTCGGCATATAAACACCTAAAAGCCCGTCGCCTCCGAAAGCCACCTTTTCCGCCTCCGCTCCGTCAAGAGTGACTGTCCAGCCGTCGTCATACGGTATAGACGTAAATAAAAATCCATCCTTATCCGTCTCAACTTTGGCGTTTATAAAGTCGTCGCCGTATTCCGAGATAACCATAGGCGTTTTTGAAAGCTCCTCATAAGCCCTCTCAAAATTCTCCTCGCTAAAGTTGGCGGCATATACTTTAATAGTACCGCTTTTTCTGTAGGTTTTCTCATACTCTCCTTTTTTGGTAAGCTCAAGATTAACGGTAATCTCAGAACCCTCGTCTACATATCCCACATCTATAAGGCTTCTTCCCGTACTGAGTTCTCTGCTCGGCGGAGTTTGCGTCTCGCCATTGGGCGTCGTTATGCTGTATTCTCCCTTTTTGGCGTTTCCTGAGTCAATATAGAGGAAAGTTCTTCCCGTCTTGTTCACATCAACATTAAAAGTAATCACAGGTTTGTAATCATTCGAAAAAATGCCTGGCCTTGTGAGCTCGTACTCGTTTATGTTTCTCGCGCCGAACTCTTTTAAATACTCTTTTGCATCCGTTGTAACCAGTTTATCTTCCTCGTCTCTGTACCTTAATTTTATAAGGTCCACGGACTTTCCGTTTTCCGAAACATTGTTTACTTTAATGTTCGTAACAGGTAAATCTTTTAAAATTCTCTCATTAATGTTAGTGGATGAGAAAATGAAATCATTCTGTACGTCAAAAGGATTATCATCGTCAGTAATCCAATTTTCAATGCCAAAAGTACCGGCGCTTTTCAGCTCAATATGCTCAACAATTTCTTTTATAAAGTCATTTACCCATTTAAAAATCGCCTTGTTGTCTGAATCTATCTCGTTAAGCTGAGAAGTATATTTATTTTTAATACTTTCAAGAGTAGCCGCCTTGCTGTTTCCGTTTACGACAAACCCTAAAGGAAGAGCGTACGGATTTTCATATACATAAATGAAGTCGTCTTCTTTGTCTGGATTAATTCCCGCTATATCAGAAATTTTCTCGACGCCGGCGATTTCTTTTATTTTCTCGTCAACCTCGTTTTTCTCCTCTCCCTGAAACTCTGAAATTTGCCCTAAGTCATCGTTTCCCGTTTTCTCCTTGAGATATTCCTTTATTTTCTCAAGGGTTTCCGCCTCCTCGTCAGTTCCCATAAAAAACGGAATAGGCTCTTTGCCATAATACAAGTCCGTAATGGTGTTTGCCCTTTTCACAATATACTTAATATTAAACATAGAGTCGATAAGCGGAGTCGGGTCATAAAGCCTGTATGAGTTGCTTGTGGCGGCTATTCCAAGTTTTTCCATAAGCTTAGACGTATTTCCGTAGGCGAGAGACGAAAATTGAGAATACCCTTTAAAATGATAAAGAGATCCCTCGTTTATAGTCAAAAACCTGTGCATTTCCATTCTGTTAAAATCTTTTCCGTCTTTCTCACTAAGATAGTCTATGGCTCTCTCCACTCCATCAATATATTTAACATAACTTTCCCTGTTAGTTTTCCCCGTATAGGCTATTCCCGTAGCCGTACTGAAAACACACTCGGCAAAAACAATTAAAGCGAGCCCCGCCAGAGGACGTATGTCCTTTTTCTTTCCGTTGAATATCTGTAGGATAAGCGTTAAATAAAACGCTCCCAAAACAGCGATAATAACAAAATCATAATCGGCTAGAACTCTCTCGACATCTTTGTTAAGAGGCTCTATTAAAAATTCAGTAATAATTATTATTCCCACGAATACACATAGAAACGTATAGTAATAACTTATTTTCCTAATCGCTTTTATGTTGATAAAAGCTTTGTACGCCATTCCGATAAGAACAAAACTGTAAATAAACGTAAAGCGGTGCGGAAGGTTCGACGGAAAGTGTAATCCGTGAATAAGGAAATCCAGCGTATTCACACAGCTGCATAAAAGCATGAAAAGCAAAAGCAGGGAATACAGTGCCTTTTCTTTAAATTTAATATTTTTGTTAAGATAATAAATAGGAATAAGCATAACGGTGAGAAGTCCCGAGTAAACGTTCGGCAAATCCTCATTTCTCGCCAGTACGACAGGCCTCGCCCCCACAAAATGGTTTGTGATAAGCTGATATACATTGTCGTAAACGTTAAGAGAAGGAAAAGATGAGTCGCTCGCCTGAGTGTGAGAAAGAGCGACGGCGGTAGGAATAGTTAGAATCATGGAAATCCCGCCAGCGATAATCGACAGCACGGAAAACCGTATAAATCGGTCCAAAATAACGCCCTTGTCTTTTTTCCATGAGTATTCTGAGAAAAGATAAACAAGGAAATAAAGCGAGGCGAACACGCAAACAAGAAAAGCTATATAAAAGTTTACCAAAATAACAATAGTAAGAGAAATACAATACATCTTGTATTTCCTCTCCTTGACAAGACTTTCTATGCCCAAAGCCACAAGAGGAAACAGCGCTACGGCGTCAAGCCACATAACGTTCCAGTAATATGACGTAATAAAAGCCATTGAGGCGTACATAAGGGCGAAAATAACTATAGTAATATCGTCCCTTCCAAACTTCTTTTTTAAATAATAAGCGAAGAAAGAAGCGGAAAAAGCCACTTTAAGAAGAACAAAGAGCGCCATCGCCTCCGGCATATTCTCCTGCGGGAAAAAAACCATGAGAAAGCTTAAAGGACTCGCTGTGTAATAAGCGAACTGAGAAATAAAATCCTTTCCCAATCCTCCCTCCCAGGAATATAGAAAGCTTCTGCCGTTTACAAGCCTGTCCCTAAGCTCCTCGTGAAATGGGCCATACTGATGATACATGTCTACTCTTAAGATGGTGTGACTCCCTATGGGATAATATCCTAAGAATATGTATGCGGAAAGCATAATAGCCGCCGCCAAAATAAACGACCCCCATACAAATTTGTTTTCCTCAAACTTTCTTATTAAAAACCCGTGCTTTTCCACAAATTAAACCTCCTCATTTTTATTTCTGAAAATAAAAAATTTACTGAAAAAATAATTCATAATCACGACAAAAACATTAGCCAGTATTTTAGCGATTTTATCGTTCATCCCGACTTTTGGGTTTACAACCGCCATCATCCATAAAACCTCGCAGCCGAGAGAAAAAAGCCTCGCCCCGACAAAAGCGGCAACCTCCTTAAAAACTGTTTTAAACTCAAAGCTCCTGCTCTCAAAAACATAAAGCTTATTTGTTATATAGGCGAAAGCCACCGCGATAATCCAGGCAATAACCGTAGATACCGAAACCGCGTACATAAACCCGTCCTGCCCCTCGGAAAATCCCGAAAGCCACATGGCGGCAATGTATACCGCGTAATTCACTATCGTGGTTAAAACCCCAAAAATCAAATAATTAATGGTTTCTTTATTTACGCATTTTTTAATAAAAGGTATGCTAAGAAATTTTTTAACTATACCCATATTTAAGATTTTAACAAATATATTATGAATAAAACTCATTTTTTAAACCCTCTTATTAATAAAAATCTTAGCGAGCTTTAAAAATCAAAGGCTATTTTTATTTCACAAAACACCCATTAAATCTATGGCGTCTCACAACGCCACGCTTAAAAAGCGATAGCCTTCAATCTGTTAAATACGATTGAGTAAAAAATAAAACAAGAAACTTACATTTCCCTCACGCTTTAAGCTATCTGTAATCGTCTCTCTCATCTTCTATATTTGAATCCCTTATAATATAAACTGGTCTGTTTTTAACCTCCATATATATTTTGGCGATATATTCCCCAAGTATTCCGCAGGAAAATGTAATAATACCGCCTATAAAAAGCAAAATAGCTATAATAGATGCATATCCTGGAGCGTCGATTCCAAAAGCGAGGGTTTTCACTATTATAAAAATTAAATATATAAAAGCTGAAATAGAAATAAAAATACCCAAAACAGACGCGATTTTAAGAGGAGCGGTCGAAAACGCCGTAATGCCGTCCAAGGCGTATTTGAAAAGCTTCCAGAAAGACCACTTCGTCTCTCCCGCCGCTCTTTCCACATTCTCAAAAGAAATCCACCTCGTTTTAAATCCAACCCAGCTAAAAATACCCTTTGAAAACCTCTGAACCTCGCTCATGGCTATAACGGCGTTTATCATTTTTCGGTTCATCATTCTGAAGTCCCCCGCGCCGTCGGGCATATTCACCTCTGAGATTTTGTTAATAAGGCGGTAAAATCTTCTTTTAAAAAAGTTGAGAATCTTAGAGTCCTTTTCTCTTCCCGCCCTGTTGGCGCAGCAGCAGTCAAAACCCTCTTCCATGGCTTTAATCATCTCCGGTATAAGCGCCGGCGGATGCTGTAAATCGGCGTCTAGCAAAACGGCGTAATTCCCTTTTGAGTTTTTAAGCCCGGCGTACATGGCTGATTCTTTCCCAAAGTTTCTTGAAAAAGAAATATATCTCACAAAATCGTTTTCAGAGGCGAATTGTTTCAATATATCAATAGTATTGTCAGAACTTCCGTCGTCAATAAATAAAATCTCAAAATCATACTCCTTAATTTCCGATATAACCTTGACAGTCTCGTCAAAAAATAAATTTAAAACTTGTCCCTCATTAAAACATGGAACGATTATATCAATTTTTCTCATAACCTGCACCGTTTCCTTTTATTTTTTTCATTACTTTTTATTTTAACACAACGGTTGTAATAAAATCAATATAATTAAAATAATTTTTAAATATTATAAATCACATAACTTTTAACTGCATTTATTGACTTATATATAAATAGCTGTTATAATGACGCTGGAGATAAAACACTCTAAATTGTAATCATGCCAATATATAATGAATTTGGGTTTATTGAAATTGATGCAGCCCGTATTGATGAAACATGTGCCGCCTATTTTAAATGGAAAGACTTAAATACTTATATTTCTAATAACAGCCATAGAGGAATAAATATGCCTGATGCCATCAGTGAGCCAATGGGGTGTTATTGCCTTGGGTACTTATGGAATAGAGGCAGTGAAGCAGGTGACGCAACAGATCCGTCAACAAACAAAAAAATAGAATTTAAAGCGACATCAAGATTTGAGGGAGATTTATCTTCCTTTGGACCAAAATGTTCTTTTGATAACTTGGTGTTTTTGAGGTTTAATTTAGAAAAAAATTTACTGTATATTTATGATTTAAAAATCAATTCAGAAGAATTCGGCAAGTATCCTGCAAATAAGAACGAAACCATACAGGAACAAAAAGAGCAGGGGCGACGACCTCATGTTAGTTTGCAGGAATTATTTGTGAAAGCAAATCAACTTGAACCTGATATTATCTTTGATATTCGTCGCTGCAAAATTATCGAAGATAATCGTTAAACTGTTAAGAAAGGTAGAGTGTTTTATCTCTGCTTTTTGCCATTATAGATTGCAGCATGCCGCAATCTGATATTTAGTAGTATACAAATTGAAAGGTGTTTTAAAAATGAAAAAAATAAAATGCGCTTCTTTTTTTGCGGGTGTCGGCGGAATAGATAAAGGATTTGAGAATACTGGAATATTTGAAACAATTTATGCAAACGAACTTGACCCTTATCCTGCTGAAACATTTGAATTAAATTTTAGCTTGAAAGTAGATTGCCGTGATATACGTAATGTATGTTCTGATGAAATTCCGGATTTTGATGTATTGCTTGCGGGGTTTCCTTGCCAAGCTTTTAGTGTAGCTGGATATAGACAGGGTTTTGATGATGAAAAAGGCAGAGGAATTTTATTTTTTGAGCTTATCCGTATAATAAAAGCTAAAAAACCTGAAATTGTATTTTTGGAAAATGTAAAAAATTTAGTAGGACATGACAACGGTAATACTTTTAGGGTTATCATTAATAAATTGAAAAAAGAAAATTATTTTATTAAATTTTCCGTATTAAACGCAATGGAATACGGCAATATTCCGCAAAACAGAGAAAGAATTTACATAGTAGCCTTTAAGGACAAAGAAATGTACCATAAATTTAATTTTCCTATGCCAGTTGAATTAACAACTAAATTATCCGATATTATAGATTTCAATTCTAAAATAGATCAAAAATATTATTATACTCATGGCAAATATAAAGGAGAAATATACGAAAAATTGATTGAAGCAATGGACGATGATAAAGCAATATATCAATGGCGAAGAAAATATGTAAGAAAAAATAAAAATGGTGTAGTACCAACTTTGACAGCTAATCAAGGTGAAGGCGGTCATAACGTATGCATCATAAAGACCAAAAATGGAATACGAAAAATGACACCTCATGAGTGTTTTAATGCACAAGGGTTTCCAAAATCTTTTAAACTTCCATTGAATATGAGCGATACAAGATTGTATAAACAAGCAGGAAACTCCGTTTGTGTATCAGTTATAAACAGGATTGCTGAAGAAATAAAAAAAGCATATATAAACTAAAGCAGGGATAATTAAACTATGGATAATCATTCAAAAAAAGTCAGAAGCTACAATATGTCACAAATAAGAAGCACAGATTCAAAGCCCGAAACAATAGTAAGAAAATATCTGTTTTCAAAGGGATTGCGATATAGAAAAAATGTAAAAACACTGCCTGGAAAGCCCGATATTGTATTGGCAAAATATAAAACTATTGTCTTTATTAATGGCTGTTTTTGGCATGGACATCAAAATTGTAAGTATTTTGTAATGCCAAAATCCAATACCGAATATTGGGATAAAAAAATATCAAATAATATTGCTCGTGATAGAATAACTTATCAAAAATTATCTGAATTAGGCTGGAATGTGATTATTGTTTGGGAATGTCAATTAAAAAAAGATAAACGGGAAAATACACTGGAATCTTTATATTATAATATTCTTAGAAACATCAAACGCTAATTATGTAAATAATAGGTTATTAAAAATAAATTAATTAGATATATTTGCTTTCGATAAATCTATTTATAAAAGTTTAATTTTATTTTTGTATTTTTTACCTTTTCTCAAAATGATAAGGATATTTTTACTTTATTTATTTGTTTTTAATTGACATCTAAAATACGATTTTAAACACTTTTATAATGGCAGCCTATTACAAAGTTATGTGATTATGAAAAAATAGTTTATCCCTTAAAACGCCCTTTATTTTTTATCATATCTGACAGCCTGCTGTAGCTTTAGTCTGCCATTGAACCCTTTTATTTTTTGTGATAATATTAAATATATACAGACAGCGGGGCAAAGACTATTTGTATTTTGTCTTATAAAAATACTTTAAATATAATAGTAAGCTTCCGCGCTTAAAAAGCGCGGGCCTCACTCTGTCGGTTAAACCCATCGTCTGATAGTTACGTAAAACACCTCATAAGTATAATAATAATAAAAATAATCTCTCGAAATACCCTAGAGAGTATCTGAAAACAAAAATACGCGCGAAAAATTATAAAAAATAAAACGAAACAGAAAGGCTATTCTGTTTAATTGAACCGTTTTCGTTTATTTTTTAATAATTTTTTGGATACTTCACTTATATAACTGATAGCTTATGATAGTTTTCAGATAGGCCCTAAGTACGTTTTTACCATAAATCATTTTTATTTTAAGCCTTATGGTGTTTTCATAGATTATTTCCATAAAACAAAGGAGAATAAAAAAATGTCAGTAAAACTTGTAGCCATAGACTGCGACAACACTTTGTTAAACAGTAAAGGGCATATAACAGAGGAAAATAAGGAAACAATACAATATTTAAAGAAAAAAGGCGTTGAGTTTATAATTGCCACGGGAAGAAACGATATTCTCGTGGCGGATTATATAGACGAGCTTGGGATAGAAGCCCCCATAATAGGCTGTAACGGAGCGTCAATAAGAAAACTTAAAGAAAATAAAATGCTAAGTTACAGTCCAATCTCAAAAAACTCATTAAAGCTTGTTATAGAATACTGTGAGAAAAATAAGCTCCCCTTTAGGGCGTTTTCAATGAAAAAAGGATTCTCAAACAATAAGGAATCAATAAAAGAAGTTCTTGAGCAGATTTTATCAAAGTACACAAAAATTTTAAAAAACAATATCTCATACGAGCTTATAGAAGACCTCTCCTATTTAACCGAAAATGAGGAAATCATAAAAGTCGTGCTTGTTAATAACGATTTTGAGCTTATAAAAAAATATCAAAAAGATTTAAAAGACGTAGAGGGTATAGATACATGCCGTTCGGCTGTAAACTGCCTTGACATATGCGCTTTCGGAGTCTCAAAAGGAACCGCTTTTAAAAAGTACGCCGAAATGTTAAAAATAGACAGAGAGGAAACAGCCGCTTTCGGAGACTCCGAAAATGATCTCTCAATGATAAAATACGCTGGTATAGGAATCGCCATGGAAAACGGCGACGATGAGGTAAAAGCCGCCGCCGACGTCATAACTTCCTCAAACGATGAAAGCGGCGTGGCAAAAGCCCTTAAAAAAATATTCTCGGAATATTTTTAAAAACCTGTCTGACAATAAAATTATAAAAACCCGATGTAAGTCATTTTTTTAAAATTGATTTACATCGGGTTTTCACATTTCCCGCTCTTTCGAATATTATAAATATATATTAAAAGAAAAGCCGATTATATCAATCTATAGCTAAACAATAAAGATTTCTTGCATATCAGGTTTATTATGGTCTCCTCGCTCATTCTTTATTGTTTAGACATATAGTCAAAAAAATTTAAAAACAAACTCGGCGGATGAAAATCCTTTTCGCTGTGTTAGAGTCGGTCGGCATAAGCACAGGCTTGCCTCTCCCTCCTCCGACCTGCGAAAAATAATTTTCATCCCGCCTACTTTCGCTTTTTCTCAAATACTTTAACTATAAGATTGTTATAAGGCTTTTTTATAAAT
Source organism: uncultured Clostridia bacterium (assembly GCA_910579745.1). Taxonomy (GTDB): domain Bacteria; phylum Bacillota; class Clostridia; order Lachnospirales; family CAG-274; genus MGBC114079. Next base: position 19,577 of record CAJTVH010000033.1, read on the forward strand.
TCGGGAGGGCAAAATTTTGGGCGAATATATAATTACGGGAAACAAGAAATTAAAAGGAACCGTCACGGTAAACGGCAGTAAAAACGCCGTTCTTCCCATATTAGCGGCCACGGTGTTAAACGGCAGCGTAAATATTCTTGAGAACTGCCCCGAAATTTCCGATACAAAAACCTCTATAGATATATTAAAGCATATAGGATGCGACATAGAAACGGAAAATAAAACGATAATAGTAAACTCGTCTAATGTAAAATGCGCGGAAATACCCTCGGAACTTGTAAAAAAAATGCGTTCGTCAATAATATTTATGGGGCCTCTTCTCACCCGCTTTAAAAAAGCTGTATTGTCGCACCCAGGCGGATGTGAGCTTGGAAAAAGACCGATAGACTTACACCTTTCGGCGTTCAGGAAAATGGGCGCTGAAATAACCGAGGAAAACGATATAATTACTTGTACCTGCGATAAGTTAAGCGGCTGTGATATAACTTTAGACTTTCCAAGCGTCGGGGCGACCCAAAATATAATATTAGCGGCGGTTTTGGCGGAGGGTACGACCGTAATATCAAACTGCGCCAAAGAACCTGAGATAACAGACCTTTGCCGATACTTGACAAAAATAGGCGCCAAAATAGAGGGCGGCGGAACATCTGAGATAAAAATAAGCGGAGTTGAAAAATTAAAACCAGCCCGCCACACAATTCTGCCCGACAGAATAGAGGCGGGAACCTATATGATTATGGCGGCGGCGACAGGCGGTAAAGTATTAATAAAAAACGTCTTCCCTCACCATCTTTCCGTCCTTAGCGATATACTGTCGAAAATGGGCTGTAAAATAAAAACAACCCCTTCCACAATATTAATAAAAGCCCCGTCTAAACTTAATAACATACCTTTTATACAGACTCTGCCCTACCCTGGCGTCCCCACCGACTTACAGCCGCAGCTAACAGCCCTTTCGGCTGTATCTAAAGGTATGTGCTCTTTTGAGGAAACAATTTTTGAAAGCAGAACGGCTCATATAAACGAGCTTTTAAAAATGGGCGCCGATATTTCCTTAAAAAATGAATGTGAGTTTACTGTAAAAGGAGTCCCCTGTCTTTACGGGGCGGAAGTCTCGGCAAAAGATTTAAGAGGCGGGGCGGCGCTTATAACAGCGGCTCTTCGGGCGGAAGGCGTGACACATGTTAAAAACTCGTGCCATATAGAAAGAGGATATGAGAATATAGTCGAAAATTTATCGGGTTTAGGGGTAAATATTACTTTAAAAAACAGTTCCGATGTTGTATAATGATATATATAGGTATTCGCTGTTTAAAAGTCCGTGTCATCAATAAATGACGGCGATACTCAATCACCGTCCGTATATCATCTTTTACAGCTTACGGAAGAAGGAATTTTTTATGAGAAAACTATCGTTAAAAATCTTTATAGGCGTATGCGTTATTATCCTTATAATTATAGGGATAATGCTCTGCCCTTACTTTTATATCAAAAAAATAAATATCACGGGAAACGGTATTGTTTCCCGTGAGGATATTTTAAAAACGTCCGGGCTTGACTCCCCTGACGTAAACCTTTACGCTTTTAACTCATTCTCGGCCGAGGAAAACCTGCTTAAAAATCCCTACATAGGCTCCGTCTCATTCCAAAGAACCTTTCCTGACACTCTCTCGATAGATATAAAAGAAAGAAAGCCATGCGGATATATCCCCTATACCAACACATTTTTATTCATGGATAACGAGGGCAGAATACTCGACTCAAAATCATATTACACAAACCCGCTGCCCGTCGTTTACGGATTAAATTTTAACAACTTTACCCTCGGTGAAAAACTTAATGTTACCGAGCCTGAGAAACTTCAGACCGTGGTTGATTTGTCAAGACTTATGGATACGTATAATTTAACTGAGCAAGTAGTCAGGCTCGACGTGTCCAATACTTACGACATACACCTGTATGTAAATAACATAGACGTGGTTATAGGCGAATTTACCGACGTAAACTGGAAAATAGGGGCTCTGAGCGAGATAATAAAAAAACTTTCCCCTGACGATAAAGGTATACTCGACATAAGCTCCCCAAATAAAACTCCCGCTTTTAAATATTTAACATAAAGTATATTTAGAGCCTGTCTGATTCCCTCTGTGTCATGACTTTTATTTATAGCGAACCAATAAAAACTTGAACAGATAAGCTCTAAAAAAATTGATATATTAAAGAATCTTTTATTGGCTGTCATTAAAAATCTCGCGAATTGGCACAAAATTATTTTCCTGGTTTTGGTATATTTTTTCCTTGACAAAAATAACTTTTTTATGTAATATTAGATATTATGGGGTATATTAATGCTTTACTTGATTACTACAAATTTTTCATCGCGACCTTAAACCATAGGACAAGTTTATTTTTTGATAAACTCAGAAAAACGTCGGTTTTTAGTTTTCTTAATTTAAGTTTTTTAAATTTTAAAGCGGCGTTTCTTTAATGACATATAGTTTGTTTTCTGATTATTTTATTTGGAGGGATAGCAGTGTTGGATATAAGCAACGACGATTTCGGCGAAGCAAAGATTCTGGTTATAGGTGTCGGCGGCGGGGGGAATAACGCCGTAGACAGAATGATCAGCGACGGTATTAAAAATATAAGCTTTATTTCAGTAAACACCGATAATAAGGTGCTTTCAAAAAGCCTTTCCGATATTAAAATCCAAATCGGTATAAAATCGACAAAAGGTTTGGGCGCGGGCGGTCGCCCTGAAATTGGGAAAGAGGCCGCTCAGGAATCTAAAGAGGAAATCGCCTCGGCCATTTCCGATTACGATATGATATTCGTTACGGCCGGAATGGGCGGCGGAACAGGTACGGGCGCCGCTCCTATAATAGCGGGAATAGCTAAGGAAAAAGGTATTCTCACCGTCGGGGTTGTTACAAAGCCTTTTGCTTTCGAAGGTCCTGTACGTATGAAAAACGCTTTAAACGGTATAGAGGAACTTAAAAAATCTGTCGATACATTAATTGTAATCCCAAACCAAAAGCTTATGGAAATCGCCGACAAAGACACGTCTATGCTTCAGGCGTTTAAAATGGCGGATGACGTCCTTATGCAGGGCGTAACCGGTATATCAGACCTTATATCAAATCCAGGCGTGATAAACGTTGACTTCGCCGATGTCCGCTCAATTATGGCGGATAAAGGACTCGCCCATTTAGGTGTCGGGCACTCAAAAGGAAAAGATAAAGCGAGAACGGCGGCTGAGCTTGCTATCCGCTCTCCGCTTTTGGAAACGTCTATAGAGGGTGCGAAAAGCGTTATAATAAACGTTACAGGCGGTACGGATTTAGGTATGCTTGAGACAAATAACGCGGCTGAATTTATAAATTCTTTAATTGACCCTGAGGCGGAAGTTATCTTTGGAACGTCTTTTAATGATTCTTTAAGTGATGAGGTTATAGTAACCGTTGTGGCTACTGGTCTTTCCTCCGATGATATGCCAAGAATCCGTCCTATACAGCAAAACGCGATTTCTGAACAGCAGCAGCCTGTTAATCAACAGCCGTTTCCAGGAACTCAGCCCGTTAATCAACAGCCTCAGCCTATTAGTCAGCAGCCGCTTACAGGTGGTGTTCAGCCCGTTAATCAGCAGCCTCAGCCTGTTAATCCTGTTCCTCAGACACAGGGTGCCGTATATTATAATGAGGTTCAGCCTATCGCTCCATCGAACGAGCCTAAAGAAGCTAATCTCGGAAATATAAGGGATTCCGTAAAAGGAAGAGAAATCCTTGATATTCCCGACTTTTTAAAACGTCGTAAATAAAAAATAAATAACATAATATCCGCTGAAAAGCAGCGATATACATTTTTTAAATCCCCCGTTAAAAACGGGGGATTTAATTTATACAAAATTACGTCAATTAAAAAACCGTATTATACAATTTAAAAAATCATATAACACGGCTTTGATTTTTTATAATCAATCAGCTTAGTCTTGAACATACGCCATTAAAGCGACATGTCTCGCTCTTTTAATAGCGACTGTAAGAACTCTCTGATGTTTAGCGCAGTTTCCCGTAATTCTTCTCGGAAGAATTTTTCCTCTTTCGGAAACGAACTTTTTAAGCTTAGAAATGTCTTTATAATCAACAGTATTCACCTTTTCAGCACAAAAAGCGCAAATACGTTTTTTTCTTCTTCCACGTTTTTTATTAATCATATCACAAACCTCCTTACATATAAATTAGGAAAATTAAGTGAAATCCACGGCCCTCACTCAATTTAAAAATTAAATCTCGGCGCCTTTATTCCTCTTTATAAGGAAAATATTTCCTCTGCAAACTAAACACAATAATCTTTATATAAAACTTTCGGCGTCAGAGTCTAATATATGACAGCGACGCGTAACAGCCGTCTCTAACATAACTTAAACACCAAAAAAACAAGTTTTCATTTAAGATTGGTATAAAGGTGGTCGCCTCTATAGACATTAAAAGGGTAAATCATCGTCGTCAACGCTGTCCTCAACATTGTAGAAACCATCAGGCTGAGAATCCGCCGAAACCGGCTCAGAAACAGGAATCTGTGCCGACTGGCTTTGTGTCGGAGCCGAAACGCGTCTCGACTCAAAAGCCGCTTTGCTTTCAGCGAAATACTGCTCCTCAATGACAACTTCCGTGCTTACTCGTTTCTGCCCGTTATTGTCTTCCCAGTTTCTTACCTGTAATCTTCCCACAAGAGAAATCATCATACCCTTTTTGAAATATTTGCTTGTAAATTCCCCGATTTTACCAAACGCGACACAGTTAATGAAATCGGCGTCAGGCTCTCCGTCTCGCTTAAATCTTTTGTTTACCGCGACGGAAAAACGGACAATCGCCAAAGGCTCGGCGCTTTGAGAATACCTTACCTCCGGATCGGCTGTAAGACGTCCCATCAAAATAACTTTATTCATAAAATATCACCTCTAAGCCTCTTGACGAACAATTAAATAACGAAGAATATTTTCTTTAATACGCATACGTTTCTCAATTTCGTTCGGCGTGTTGTTTTCCGAACTAAAAGTAAAAAAGCTGTAAAAGCCTTCGTTTACTTTCTGAATCTCATAAGCTAGCCTGCGTTTTCCCCAATCATCGACTTTCTCAACAGTGCCGCCAAATCTTTCAATAAGTTCTTTCACACCGTCAAACTCCGCTTTTAAAGCTTCCTCGTCTAAGTTTGGTTTAACAATAACAGCAAGTTCGTATTTATTCATTATATTACACCTCCTTTTGGACTTTGGCCCTCAAAAAAATACTAATGAGAGCAAGGACGTACAGAAAATAATCCGTACAACGAAATATATTATATCATAAAAAATCTGGAAACGCAATAGTTTATTTTAAAAACTTTTAAAATTTTAAAAAAAATCGCAAAAACATTTGTTCAATTACAATAATTGTTGTATAATAAACATAGATATAACACTTTCACAAAACATTAATACTACTTTCTCTAAATAATGAATTTAGTATAATACCCTTAATTAAGGAGAATTTTATGAGCGAAAAAGATAATGATAATGAGTTTGAAGATGAAAAAACACAAAGTTTTAAAAACACTTTTAATATATACGGAGAAAATCAGGAGAGAGAAATTTCCTCAATAAGCGAGGAAATAAAAAAACGGCAAAAACTGCGTCAAATGAGGTATAAAAAAAATAAAAAGAAAAAAACAATTAAATTGCTTGTCGTTTTCTTTCTTATACTTCTCTGCGGTGGTTTTTCCGCTTATTTATTCCTGTCCGCGAAAACTTTAAAAAGCTCCGCGTACATAGAAAATTATTTTAACGAAAATATCCTTAGCAAAAAAATATATATAGATGGGGAAAAAACGATATGTCTTTTTGACCCCATTTATAAAGAAAACGGGGTATATATACCCATTTCATTTGTATTTTCTAATTTTGGGCATAATATACTATATGATTACAGCGATAAAATTTTAAGCATAGCCACCGAGTCAGAGTCCGCTAAATTTACGTTAAACGAAAACTTCTATTATGTAAACGGTAAAAAAACAGAACTTTCCAGCCCCGCCTTTATATATAAAGAGACAGATCCTACAGCGTCAGCAAAAGAAGTTTACGTATCAAGTGACATAATCGAAAAATTTTACCCCGTCTCAATAAATTTTTCCGCGAAAAATAAGTCCATAATTATTGAGACCACAGAAAAAGAAAGATTTTCAGGAATTATAATAAACGAAGATACCTTAACAGATGAAAACTCAAACTCTCTTGAGATAAAAGCGAGAGAGGGCGATTATGTCTCAATATATGAGGAAAAAGACGAGCTTGTTAAAATAGCTACTTCAGACGGTTTAGTTGGATACACGTCCCGTGATAATATAGAAAATAAAACCGCCCTGCCCTATACGGAAAAAAACCCTATTCCCTCTCAAACCCTTTCCGTAAAAGGTAAACCAGTTATTTTATTTGACCAAATCACAAATAAAGACGCTAATTATCACTCTATAGAAAATGGGATACCAGCGGAAGTTGACGCTATTGTCCCAACATGGTTCTCTTTCGCTAAAACGGAGGACGGAAGCAATGGTGATATCATTTCCATAGCCGATGAGGATTATGTCAAGGCGGCTCATGAAAAGGGAATAAAAGTATGGGGCTTAATAACGGATAATTTTAACTCAAAAGTCAGCAGGGCTGTTGTGAAATCAGCTAAAACAAGAGAAAAAGTTATAAACCGTATATTGTCCCTGGCTAAACAATATAATCTTGACGGGATAAACGTTGACTTTGAAAATATCCCCGGCGATTCAATGCGTGAGTTCACTCAGTTTCTAAGAGAGTTATCCGCCGCCTTAAACAATATTAACTTAACCCTCTCTATCGACGTGTATATCCCAAGACCGTGGAGCTCATATTATAATCGCGGCGAGTTTGGGGAAATAGTCGATTACTTCGTTGTAATGGGCTATGATGAACACACAGAGGGCTCTGAGACAAGCGGCTCCGTCGCGACAAAAAAGTGGTCCGAGGAATCTATTACATTGACGGAAAAAGCCGGCGTCCCCGCCGAGAAATTGCTTTTAGGAATCCCCTTTTACACTAGAATGTGGAAAGAAACTGATAGCGGAAATCTTGAGACACGGGCTTATGGAATGGCGGAAGGAAAAAAAGCTATGACAGACAAAGGCGCTTTATTTAACTGGAATGAGGAAGACGGTCAAAATTACGCTGAGATAAATTATAATAACGCTTTATACAAAATGTGGCTTGAGGATAATAAAAGCGTTGAGGAACGTCTTAAACTTATAAATAAATATAATATAGCCGGCGTGGCGGCATGGCGAAAAGGACTTGAAACCGATGACGTATGGCAAACAATAAAGAACTATATGAAAGGATAATCCGCTTATGGGATACTGGAATAGCAGGGGGCTTAGGGGAAGTGGATTTGAGCAGTGTATAAATTATACAAATGAGATTTACCGCCAAAAAGGACTGGGACTCATACAAAAAATCCCTACCCCTATAACTCCAATAGAAATACAAAAAGAAACTGGACGTATTTCCCTCGCTTATTTTGACAGTAAAAGCACGGTAGACTACATAGGAATAATTCAAGGAATAGCGATTTGTTTCGACGCTAAAGAAACAAAAGAAAAGAGCCTTCCTATACATAATATACATGATCATCAAATAGAATTTATGAGAGATTTTAAAAATCAGGGTGGTCTCGCTTTCATTCTTGTTCATTTTAAGTTTTTTGATAGATATTTTTATATGCCTATAGAGATTTTAATAAAATTTTGGAACAGAGCCAAAAACGGCGGAAGAAAATCAATACGATTTGATGAGTTTGACACAAATTATGAAATATATCCTGATAAAAACAACTCTATTATACATTATATTGAGGCTGTGGCAAAAGAGTTCAGCAATATATAGCTTACAGTGAAAACGGCGAAACGTAGTTTCGCATAAAAGTTTTTGTCAAACTTTTTTCAATATGTGCCGCAAAGAAGTGCGGGCGGCGAAGCCGACTTTTGGCAAGGCCAAAAGCACTGACTGCGTTTGCGAAGTTTGAAGGCGGAGCCTCAAGGTTTTAAATGCTCAAAGAGCATTTTGGGGGGGGGTTGGACCCTTTTTGCGATAGAAAAAGGGTCCATTAATCATAAATTTTATCGAACTCACATTAATTTACTATCTATATAAAAAGTATATAAAAAATCCCCCTCGCAAAGCGAGGGGGATTTCAAAATTGCTATATTGTTAAGAACTTTAACTAATCAATCTATAATTGCCTAATAATTAAGCGTTGTAAGTTGCTGTTCTTGTATCAGCATCCCAACCAACATTTACGTTGATAGCTGTACCAATAGCTCTGAAAGGAACGAACATTCTTCCGTCAACGATTTCAGCTTTAACACCGTTTTCCATGTTGATTTCAGCGCCGTTTACTTTCATGATGTTGCTTCCCGCTGTAAACTGAATAGTAGTCATGTTAGTACCAGCAGCGAAGAAGATAGTAGCAGTCTTAGTATTAGCGTCAAACTGTACTTTACCTGACTCGTCGAAGTTTCCAACGCTGTCAGAGTCAACACCAAGAGCAATCATAACAAATCTTAAAGGAACCATTGTAGAGCTGCTTTCAGTCTGGATATAAGGAGCAACGTCCATGTCGAAGCTTTCTCCGTCAACAATGATAGTTTTCTCGCCGATAGTTACTTTAACAACTTTGTCAAGAGTACCAGCTACAGTCTTCATCTTGATATAATCAGCGAATTTGATCGCTTCATTATCATCGAAGTATCCAAGACCTTTTTCAGCCTTAAGAACTTCTCCGTCCCAGTTAGTCTCTTCTCCGTCATCTACAGCACCTTCAGAGTAGTTGTTGATAAGAGCTGAACCGTATACTTTAAGACCATAGTTACCATAAGGTATTGAACGAGTAGTACCGATCTTCACATTCTTGATAGTGATTTTAGAAGCGTCTGTAGACTCACTGTCAACGTTGAATGTGATAGCGCCTTTAGATACTTTGAATTTGTTTATTTTAAGGTCGCCTTCGATTTCATAATCTATACCTTCATCAGCGAAACCTAACTCTTCCTCACCGTAGATAGAGTCGATAGCTATTTTTACTGTACCGTTTTTAACAAGGATACCGCTTTCAGCTTCTGTAAGAACGATATCAGCAGTGTCTACTTTCTGATAACCCATGTTAGTCTCAGTAGCTTTTGTCTCAAGAGTAACAGGTTTAACAGCTTTAGCGATTACAACTTCCTCAAGCTCATCAGAAGAAATTCCGCCGCCCTCTACGCTTACTTTGATGTCGCCTTCGTAGTTAGCGTCTACTGATAAGTTAAGTTTTACCTCGAAAGAAGAAGCGTCGTCTTTGTCAATGCTTCCGTCTTTAGCTCTACCTGGGTCTATCTCAAGAGTGTGACCATCGTTAGTTATAGAAGCCATAGACTCGATGTTTTTACAATCTTCTTCCTCATCAATCTCAAATCCGTAGATTTTTACTTCATCAGGAACGTTGAATTTAAGTTTTCTGTTCTGATTCCAGCTGTCAGCTGTAATTTCAGCGAACTCGAATGTAGCTGACTCATAATCGTCAACATCATACTCTTTAGCTACATCCTCAGAGATATATCTGCCGTAATCCTCATCATCGTCAAAGTCTAAGCCTTCTACATCGCTCCATGCTGTTCCGTCGATGTTTGTCTCATAACCTTTACGTCCTGAGTAGATAGTTGTAGGATCCTCAACAGCTTTTAATGTGAAACCATAGTCGCCTCTCTCAGCTACAGTAATAGTTTCTTTAGTAATGCCGTTACCGCTTACAGTAACTTTGATTTCACCGTAGTTGTCGTCATCCTCAGGAGTTACCCAAAGACCCTCGATTTTGATCGCGCCAGGTTTGTCAGTTTTGCCGTCTTTAGCTTTACCGATTTTGTCTGGAAGATAGAACTCAAGAGTATCCTCGTCAATAGCAGACGCGCTTACTGTTCCAAAAGTTGTGTTGATACCGCCGGAAATTTTTAATTCGCC
>CAJTVH010000033.1:29640-33997 GCA_910579745.1 uncultured Clostridia bacterium
CGCCTTTATTTCTGAACTCAAAACCAGAGTTAAGTTTTAAAGTAACTTTTTTACCAGGCTCAAATGTTCCCTGAACAGTCTCTTTGATAGTGATGATTCCAAGTTTAATATCATCGCTTCCTACCATAATCTCATCTATAGTAGTAGTGGTATCCCCTGTTGAGGAAGCGCTTTTACCGATTGTATAGCTCGTGCCGCCTCTGATTGTTGTTCCGTTAGAGTCGATTGTAACTGTTACGTCGCCTGTACCGTCAGCTGTGAAAGGCATTGGGATTTTGTATAATGGTTTACCATAACCGTAGCAGTTCTCACCAGCGTAAGCTTCTGGAAGAGCGAAGAGCTCAACCTCGATTTCTCTCTTTGTGTTTTTTCTGATGAGGTAAGGAAGCTCGTTAGTTCTGTACTCGTCCATTCCCTCTTTCATAACGTTGTCGAAAATAGTTAAGTCAGAAGTGAAAGAACCTTCCATTCCCTGATAATCACTTTTTAAATCCTGGTAAGTTTTATCACCTAATTTATACTGATAGTTGTCAATACCAAGATTGTTGTCATTAGCCTCGTTCATATCATCTTCGTCAAACTCACCATTTGCGATAGTAATGATAATGGTATCTCCCATTTCCACTACCTCACCTGGCTGTATTCTCAAGAAAACCTCATCGTTAAAGTCACCGTCTTTAACTGAAACTTCTTTACTTCTTGTGTTTGAAGAATCCGCGAAAGCCGCAGTCGCTGGCACCATAGTTGCTGTCATAACAGCTGCTAATAAAATCGCTATTTTCTTTTTCATTTTAATTTTTCCTCCTTAAGAATTTTTTTGAGTGTGTAGAGGTGTAAGCATATCACCTCTTTTACAAAGAGTATTATATCACCGTAAAATTTTTAAGTCAATAAAGATTTGAAGATGTAATAATACTGTAATATTTATCGGTTATTGTTTCAAAACCCTTTGTGTTTCTTACAAGTCATACTATACCACGAGTCAAAATAATAATCAAGTCTTTTTCGCTAACTGTAACATATGTGTAACATTTTCGAGATTTTTGTAACAAAATAAATTAGAAAAGTAACAAAAAAAACATCCGTCAAACCCGCTTAACAAGCTGGTTTGACCCGTTTTTTCACAAACGCTTTCAAAACCCATTATAAAGTTAGTTTTATTACTTAAACTCGTCTGTACTTTAAAAAAAATATCGGTTTCACCGTTTCTTTCTTAATAAATATTTTAAATAATCTCTTTTTAATTCCTCCCGTGAGGGTGCCCCTAATATGTCAAAGGCTGTTTGCCGCCGGTTAAAATTCCCCGAAATTTTATTTTCGCGGCGTCGTTTTGATTTTATATACATATGAAACGAAGCGCCAAAGTTTACTTGGCGCCTCGTTTTTTATCGAACAGTTCTATTTTTCTTTATTAATTTTAGCGAGTTTTCTCTCCGCTCTCCTCGCGCGTCTTTTTTCTTTTCTTTTTCTGCGTCTTACTTTAATATTGTTATAGCCCACATAAATCGTCGGAATAAATATAAGAGTAATAAGAGTAGATAATGTAAGGCCGTATACCATAACGGTAGCGAGCCCCGTCATCATCTCCGCTCCCTCTTTTGTACTGAGCATCATTGGAAGCATACCGAGCACTGTTGTAAGAGTTGACATAAGTATAGGCCTTAAACGCGCCGGCCCCGCTACTTTCATGGCCTCTGTATACTCAAGGTCTCTTTCCCTTATAAGGAGATTAGCGTAGTCAACAAGAACTATAGCGTTGTTTACAACGACTCCGGCGAGCATAATAAGTCCCAAAAATCCCGTCATGGAAAGCGACTCGCCCGCTATGAAAAGGCCGAATATACCTCCCGTCATTGCGATAGGCATAGCCCCCATAATCATAAGCGGATAAGAAAACGCCTCAAACTGAGCGGCCATAATCATATACACAAGTAAAATAGCGAGTAAGAGAGCGTTCCCTAAAGCCCCGAAAGCCTCTCCCATCTCTTCCGAGTTCCCGCCGAACTCATAGCTGTATCCGTCAGGCATAATAAACTCGCTGTCAAGCTTGGCTTTAATCTGAGTGTTGGCCGTTCCCAAGTCGATTCCGTCAAGATTGGCTGTAACGGAAACATATCTCTGCTGATTATCCCTCGTAATGGTTGTTGGTGTATCCACTGACGTAATCGTGGCGAGTTCACTTAAAGGAACAGTCGCCCCTCCAGATGTTGGGATAAGAATACTCTCAACGTCTTTAATGTAATTTATTTTGTCGTTGTCGTGCATAACTCTTATATCATACTCGTCGCCGTCTATTTTATATGTTGTGGCGACAGAACCGTAAACCGCCGTTCTTACTATGCCCGCCACCGCGGAACTTGTAATTCCGTAGGCTGACGCTTTGTTTCTGTCAATATTTATAGTGGTCTGAGGAGCCGCCTCCTCAAGAGACGTCTTTACCTCCGTAAGTCCCGGAATTGTTTCCATAAGCTCCACAAACCCGTCGGCGATTTCCTGAAGCCGTTCCGTCTCGTCGCCTAATATGTTAAGAGTGACACCTCCGCCCGAAAAACGGCCCGCGGCCCCTCCTGACTCCGTAACCTCTATATCGGCTCCGGCTATATCCTTAAACTTAGGCTTCATAGCTCTCGCCACATCGGCGGAGGTTCGCTCCCTGTTCTCTTTGTCAACAAGCTCTATGCTTATGGAGGCTGTGTCTTCCGAGCCGCCCGTCAAAGACGACATACCGCTTCCCCCGCCAGTTGAGAAAGATACGTTTTTAATTTCGGGAAACTCTGTTTCCCTGCATTCGTCAATAATGTTTATAATCTTCCATGTAATCTCGCTTGTGGGCTCAAGCTTGCTTCCTGTCGGCATATCTATGGATATACTCACCATACCGGCGTCAGAGGATGGCATAAAATCCATTCCTACCGATGAGAAACAGCTTCCCGTTAATATCACAAAACCCACCATAATAAGCACGGTAATTTTTTTGCGTTTAAGTGCCTTGTCTAAAATAAATTTATAGCCAGCCTCAAGAGCGGATAAAATATATCCAACAAAATCAAGAGCCGCCGTAAAAATGTTTCTTCTCTTATGAACGTTTGCCGTGGCGTTTTCCGGTCTGAGAATAACTGAGGCGCACATCGGGACAAACGTGAGGGCCACAATAAGAGAAGATGTCAGTGAATATGTAATCGTTAATGAAAGATCGGTAAAAAGCTCTCCCGCCATACCGCCGAATACGGGAATAGGCAAAAATACGGCTACCGTCGTAAGCGTTGAGGCGAAAATCGCCGTTCCAACCTCTCTCGCTCCCTCAGAGGCGGCTGTCTTTCTGTCAACGCCTTCCTCAAGCTTTTTATAAATACTCTCTAAAACAACTATGGCGTTATCAACAAGCATACCTATACCAAGAGTAAGACCCCCTAAACTCATAAGATTAAGAGTCATACCCGTAAAATACATAAGAGCGATTGTAGTTATAATTGAGATAGGCATAGCGAGACCAACGACAAGGGTAGACTTGAAATTCCTTAAAAACAGATAAAGCACTATAACGGCAAACACGGCGCCTTGCAGGGCGGAAGTCACGACGTTTGAGATAGAGCTGTTAATCTGGTCGGCAGGGTCGTTTATAACAAGAAAATCTATGTCTGGATATTCCCTCTCCATTTTAGCGAGTTCTTTTAAAATTCCCTCGGACATATCTACGGTGTTTCCCGTAGACGTTTTTCTTATGGCTAACTGAATACTCGGCTTGCCGTTTGTGTAAGACTCGCTTGAGGCTTCCTTATAAACCTCCTCAATATCAGCGAAATCCCTTAAATACACGATAGAACCATTACCCAGAGTGAAAGGAATGTTTTTAACCTCTTCCATATCCTTAAACTCGCCCTTCACACGTATGGTAAGGTTTTTATCACCCTGCTCTATACTGCCCATAGGCGTGTTTGAGTTCTCAGCGGCGAGCATATTCGTCACCGTCGTTTCGGAGATACCGTATCCCCTTATTTTATCTTCCTGAAGAATAACCCTGTATTCTTTTTCCTGTCCTCCCATGACAGAAACACTTGAAACGTTTCCCTGACGCTCAAATCTGTCGGAAAGCTCATTCTCCACAAGACTTTTAAGGTCGTTGATATTCATTTTGTCACTTGATACGCTTATGCTCAGTGACGTCATTGAGTTAGGGTCGATTTTAAGAATCATGGGCTCATTGGCATCATCGGGAAGACGCCCTTTTACAAGGTCTATATATTCCCTTACGTCCGAGGCGGCTGTGTCAATATCCGTGTCTGAGTCAAACTGAATCATAACCATTGATGAGCCGTTAGACGTCGTAGAACTAAGCTCGTCAAGTCCTGACACGGTT
>CAJTVH010000034.1:0-1106 GCA_910579745.1 uncultured Clostridia bacterium
TAAAAATCGTCTGAATCAGGTTTAACATCTGTCCTCATACCAATACATAATTTCCCTTGTGAAAGCCCTTCGCTCTCTTTTACCTTTTTGACGTCATTTCTTAAAAATGTTTTATTTTGATTAAACTTTAAAACTTTTTTGGGTGATAATTTAAAATATTCATCAACTAATGATTTTAATTTCTCTTCCGATAAGTTTCCTACACTGTAAAACTCAATATTAAAATTATCAATAATATAACAATAACGGTCATATAAGTTTTTAGGGTTTATTTTGTTAATATCCTCCTCATAACCATCCCCATATATACCAAAAGGCTCATCTTCACACATAAGCTCAATACATTTTAATTTAGCATATTCTTTTTTATTATTTTTTCTCCCTGAAATATCGCTTTTTAGGTTTTCTTTTTCGGTGTCAACATAGCTTTTTATAAAAGCTTTATTTTCAATAAGCGGATTTAAAAGAATATCTGCTAAAAACTCAACAGCTTTTTCAACAAGTCCGTTTTTATCAACAATCTCAATAAAAAATTGTAAAATCTGTTCTTCTCCTTTTTTTATAACATTAGCGTCAAAAACAGCTCCAAACATTTCATATGTTTTTATATTTATATCCTTAATTGTATTGTATTTTTTGCATCCTCTTTTCAAAACAGACGGTAAAAGCGCGTTAAAAGTAACATATTCCCTTTCAAGAGGCATACGTATAACAGCACTTATCGATATTGTTTTAAATTTAGAAATTTTCACATTATTAATAATACCTTTTTCATAACAGCTTACCATAAGAACACCTCTACATATATTTTCTCATTCGTTTCAAAGCGCTTTTTTCAAGTCTGCTTACCTGCGCCTGACTTATGCCAATTTCCTCAGCAACCTCCATCTGAGTTTTACCCTTAAAAAATCTAAGGTTAATAATATATTTTTCTCTTTCCGCGAGATGTTTCAAAGCCTCATTGAGAGAAATATTCTCAAGCCATAAATTTTCAGAATTTTTGTCATCGCTTACTTGGTCCATAACAAAAATAGCGTCCGCTCCGTCGTGATAAACAGGCTCAAAAAGAGAAATTGGGTCTTGAATAGCGTAAAGGGCAAATATAA
>CAJTVH010000034.1:1116-32832 GCA_910579745.1 uncultured Clostridia bacterium
CTTTCGCTATCTCATCAACCGTTGGTTCTTTTGAATTAACATGAGTAAGTTTTTCCTTTGCCTGTAAAGCTTTATACGCTATATCCCTTAAAGAACGGCTTACCCTTATCGGATTATCGTCACGAAGATACCTTTTAATTTCACCTAATATCATAGGAACGGCATATGTTGAAAATTTCACATTGTGAGATACATCAAAATTATTAATAGCTTTTATAAGTCCTATACAACCTACCTGAAAGAGGTCGTCTGGATTTTCTCCTCTATTACCGAATTTCTTCATAACGCTTAAAACAAGTCTTAAATTTCCATAAATATATTCTTTTTTAGCTTCCTCATCACCTTGAAGAATCCTCTCGAATAAAGCCTCTTTCTCATCATTTTTTAAAAGAGGAAGTTTACTTGTGTTAACTCCGCATATTTCAACTTTTGTCATAGCCATAAAAACAAAACCTCCCTTAATAAAGACACCGATTAAAAAGCGGCGCTTCCTTAATTTCTTATATTAAAGGATTTCCTTTTTCGGTTTTAATATACAAAAAATTAAAATATTAATTAACGCAAATTGTATCAAATTTCACAAAAAACTTAACAACTAAAAAAGACGTTAAGCAAATAATCTTTTCAGAGGATTGCTTTTTTGTGGAAGCTGCGGCACACGTATGGTTTTTGGAAGTGATAAGCGAAAAAAATCAATCGGTAATTATAACCGCAACCTCTATAAGAGTTACGTCGGTGAGGAATGTTTTTATCACTACATAATTCTTGAAGCATTGAAAGACATGGTTTTCAACAATATTAAGCAAAATATGGTACTTGCAAAAAACAATTTTGACCACTATGTAAACAAACTTACAGAAGTAATAGGAAAATCGGACTCAAGTCAAAACAATGATTTTGTAAAGGAATATGACAAATACCAAAAACGTATTAAAGACCTTGACAAAATCATTCAAAAGCTTTATGAGGACAGAGTTTTTGGAGTAATTTCAGCGGAACGTTTCAAGGCTATGTGGCAAGTATGGAAAAAGAGCAAAAACAGCTTAAAGAATGTTGTCTTGAACTTAACTCTTATGTTCAGAAAAACAAGGGCATAAAAGAAAAATCCATACCGTTTGCTCAGCTCATAAGGAACTATGCAAATATTGATGATTTAACACCTGAAATTTTTAACACGCTTATTGAGAAAATTATAATTGATGAAGAACCGAGTCAAAACTATCAGCAGAAAACAAAGGAAATAACGATTATTTACCGTTTTGTGGGCAAAATAATAACTCTTGAACACGTACAAGCATTAAATCATTTACCTATGAAATCAGGACATCAAAAAAGCTTTGATATATCGCATTTTTAAATGGTGCGTAATAACTTAATCGCTCTGTCCTTAAGCTTTTGCAGCTGCTTATAAAGGGCTGCTTTGGAAGGCGCGTTTGTGGAACGGCCAAAATACGTGTAGACTTCCTCCCTGATGCAGTCCCCCTCCATGGTAAGGAACATGAGGAGGAGCTGCTTAAAGCCGAGCTTCCTGTTGCGGGTGAAATCCCTGCCCGGCCTTTTTGCATATTTTTCAGGGTCTGCGGCCAGCTCATCAATTGCAGCAAGTAAGATGGTTTTTACGGAATCAGAATACTTCATAATGTTGTACCTCCTTGGATAAAAAATAAAATGCATACTTATAATCCAAGGGCCGCTTTTGCTACCTCTTAAAAACATATCAGTAGCGAAAGCGGCCGCACATTATTGGTATTTTGTCAATAGGTTTTATTAAAAAAATTTGAGTTACTGGTTGAAAAAATATATTTTGGTTTTAAAACGGAAATTTTCTAAAGTTAATGACATTGATTCACTATTTCGACAAATGAATATGATAAACCAGATTTATCTAACTATCAGTGCGTTTCTATATAAAAATCCGGTCTTTTATGAAGGCAAATCACTTCAAAAAGACCGGAAATCTCTGTGTCATATTTAATTGCTTCGATATCCCTTAAACTTCCAGACTATCTCAATCCTATTCTCTGGATAGATAATGACCTTTTCAATTAATTTTTCTTTCATATTCTCTGTCAGTTTTTCCTCTTCTAAAAATGTGCCACTATATCAAAATGTATGTGAGCCACTTGATAATACACCACCATCAAATATGTATATAAAACCTATTACAACAGGTGAACCAACATACGTTGAGTCGTAAAATCTACCCTTGTTCCATCAATATATCCATATGCATATCCCGCAAGATCTATAAATGCATAACCTCTGCCAGTATCCGTATTCTACAAAACAAATATCATATTATAGCAGTTTATCCAAAATCAATGTACGATATATTCTTGAAAACATATTAAAACAAAGGAGATTATACTATGAACAACCTACAGAACCACATTGAGAACTATTTAGAGTATTGCAGCACTCAAAAGCGCTTAGACGGAAAGACGTTAAAGGCATACCGGATAGACTTACGGCAATTTTCTGAACAGATTTCCGTAACTGAAACCGCAGAACTTACCTCCACTGTCCTAGAAGCTTATGTTGCAAAACTTCATCAGCAGTATGCACCCAAAACTGTAAAAAGAAAGATTGCTTCATTAAAAGCCCTCTTTCACTATCTTGAATATAAAGAAATAATTAACCAGAACCCGTTTAGCAAATTGCAAATAAGATTTCGTGAACCGATCATATTACCCAAGACCATTCCTTTACATACCATCGAGACATTGTTAAATACACTTTACAATCAATACTACAATGCCTCCAGTAGCTACCAAAAAAAGAACTCACTCCGGGACATAGCCGTTATTGAGCTGCTTTTTTCAACAGGAATTAGAATCTCTGAACTCTGTACTATACCATACAAAAATATAGACTTGCAGAATAATGTTATTGTAATTAAAGGAAAAGGAGCCAAAGAACGCCTTATTCACATATGTGATGATCATGTCATTACCGCACTGGATAAATATTGTTCAGAATATGATGCTGAAATTCATTCATGCGGCTATTTCTTTGTAAATAGCATTGGAAACCGCTTATCTGATCAGTCCGTAAGGGAAATGATTAACAAATATTGTCATATTGCAGATATTCAGCAGCATATCACTCCACATATGTTCCGACACCCGTATGTCAAGCACACGCCAAAAATTTATTAAAATATTTTTTAATTAAATTCTTGCACTTTCCAAGCTATTTCTACTCTATTATCAGGATAAACAAAAACTTTGTCGATTAATAAATCGCTTAATGTTTTATTAAGAGTACCCTCATTTGAAATGACATCAGAAATATCGTGAAGTGTCGTTTCTTTTTCTTTTTCCTTTTTCAGCAGTTCTGTTTTTAAAGATATATCGGCAAGACTGCTTTTAAGATTATTCAGTTTATTGTCATATTCCGACTTTAATTCATTATATTTTTCTAAGCTGATTTCTTTAAGCAGTAATTGTTCATAAAGACGGCGTTTGCTTTTATAACACTCTTGTATTAAATTTTCGTAATTCAATTTTTCCTGAATGTTTTTGTCATAATCTTTTATATCGTTCATACTGTCCGTATTTAAAAGAACAGCTGCTTGTTTTGAGATTATGTCAAACAATAAATTATGCAGTTCCTTTTCCTTAATCTCCAATTTATAACAAGGAGCGTTTTTATCAGATGATGAATGTCTGCAAATAAAGACAGGAGATTTCATCGGCTTTCTGTTCATTGTGTGATTACAGCAGCCGCATATAACTTTGCTTTTTAAAGGATAGATATGTGTTTTCTTTTTCTCACATTTGAGAGCTTTCCTCATTTTTTGAACTTTTTCAAAATC
The DNA here is from genome assembly GCA_910579745.1 of uncultured Clostridia bacterium. Taxonomy (GTDB): domain Bacteria; phylum Bacillota; class Clostridia; order Lachnospirales; family CAG-274; genus MGBC114079. Next base: position 4,934 of record CAJTVH010000034.1, read on the forward strand.
CTCTTTGCTTATAATAGCCGGATGATGGTCAGGTATTTTTATCCACTCACTTTCATCTTTTGTTCTGCTCCTGTGACCGCCGATTTCTTTTAAAGTGGTTTTTCCCATAATATATGTTCCTATATAGTGTTCATCTGTTATTATTCTCGTAATTGTTGATAAACTCCAAATTCCGCCGCTTCTTGAAATATCATATCCGCTTCCGCCTTTATTTATTTTATATTCACCGGGTGTAGGTATGTTTTTCTCATATAAACACTGGGCTATCTGCGGAATACTTTTTCCGTCTAAAACCATTTGAAATATCATTTTAACAACTTTTGCTGCTTCATCATCAATTTCAAGACGATTATTTTTTCCTTTTTTATAACCAAATCTGCAAATTTTACTTTGATATTCGCCTTTTCTCATTTTTGAATATTTAGCTGTTTTAGATTTTCTTGATAAATCAATGCTGTAATATTCGTTTATCAAATTTTTAAAAGCAAATTCCATACCGCCTGTATCACCGTTATAATTAATGGTATCAAAATTATCATTTATTGAGATAAATCTCACTTTAAACAACGGAAAAACCTGTTCTATAAAATATCCCACTTCTAAGCTGTTTCTTCCAAATCTTGAAAATTCTTTGTAGAAGGTCAAAATCGTGTTTTCTTATAATTGCTTCGTGTGTGTTATCTTTTCGCACCCATTCAGAAACAGGCTTATTAATTAATTTTTTCAGCTTATAATTATAAGTGCTTTGTTTTCCCTGAATCAGTACGCCTGTATAAATTTCATTTTTTAATATGCGTATAATTGTGGTAGCCGACCATTTAGCGTTATCTCTGTCTGCATATCCTCCGCTTGGGTGCGGAAGTCCTTTGTTTTTCTTATATTCAATAGGTGACAGGATACCTGTTCTGTTTAATTCATCTGCAATTTTAGAAGCACTTGCTCCCTCTATTTTCATTTTGAAAATATCCTGTACTATTTTAGCAGCGTATTCATCAATTATAAGATGATTTTTATTTTCTTCATCTTTTTTATAACCGTAAATGGTACAGGCTCCCACATAATCACCGTTGTTTCTTTTTGCTTCAAGTGCACTCCTTGTTTTTATTGAGATGTCACGGCAATAAGAATCATTTATTATATTTTTTATTGATATTGTTAAATCATCAGTATATGTGTCCTTTGCTGTATCTATATTATCGTTTATAGCTATAAAGCGGACACCATAAGCCGGAAAAATGCGTCTTAAATAACGCCCTGTTTCAATATATTCTCTGCCTAAACGAGATAAATCCTTAACAATTACGCAGTTAATTGTGCCTGAAGCTATATCATTCATCATTTCCTGAAATGCGGGTCTGTCGAAAATAATTCCACTGTACCCATCATCAATTTTTTCTGATACAACTTCAATGTCAGGATTATCTTTCAGAAATTCATCAATAAGCCTGCTTTGATTTATCACACTGTCGCTTTCCTTATCTCTGTCGTCCGTATATGAAAGACGAACATATTTTGTTGCTTTATATCTTAAAGTTTCAGCGTCAGGCAAAAATGCCGAATTGTTTTTTTTCATAAAAAAATCACTCCTTTAAAATTTACGGACTTCGCCCATAATCAAGAGTGACAAATTTGCTTTATATTCAGTTCATTATTTTTCCCAAAATTATTATAGTGCGCTTCTCTTGAAATGTCGAGGCCTAATTTTAAATTTCTTTATAATAATATGCTGCGTAAACAATCCTCCATAGAAATACCGTTATCAGAAAATTTTGCTTTTATTATAAATTTTCCGCACCTGTAACAGTATGGGTTTTTTATCTGCCTTATATATTCCGTAATACGCTTATCTTTAGGCAAGGTTTTGTCAACAGATACATCTTTTATATCCGCAAGATTTTCAATATCAACATCATCTATTTCAATATTTTTCATATAATCAAAATCATACATAATTTTAACCTCCATCCCTGCAAAACTTTTTATTCAATCCCACGCTTATAGCTAACGCCGTATCTACTTTACACATATATTGAGCGTCAAGACAGCCTATGTATTCTCTTAATCTGATACGGTCAATAGTTCTTATCTGCTCCAAAAGAATTATTGAATCTTCTTTTAAATAGTTTCTGCCTTTAATAATTACATGAGTCGGCAAGTCTGGTTTTTTTCTGTTTGTTATTGCGGCAACAACAAGTGTAGGACTAAATCTGTTGCCAACGTCATTTTGTATAATTATTACAGGTCTTACATCACCGCCCTGCTCTGAACCCTGAACAGGATTTAAATCCGCATAATAAATATCTCCCCGCTGTGTTGGATACATAGTATTAATTCTCCTTTGAATATTTTATTGTCGAACAAATATTTCTAATAATTTTTTTTATTGCTTATAAATTTATTTTCTCTGTTACAATTTAAGATTGATATAGACCACTTTCATTTATTAAAAGCAGTCTGTATTTTTTATAGCCTGTTTGCCACGCACCCCGGCTAAAGGAATAATTCAGGCTGTGGTTAGCTGCCACATCATAGCTCCGCTGTACCGCTTTAACGAATACCGCAGAAACTCCCCGTCAAGTCTGTGCGAGGTCGTGAGAAAGTATCATTATAACCTATATAAGTCATCGCATTTTGACTGCCAAATCAAATTTTATAACAAACGTTTACCGCTCCGATCCAATCTGTCCTCCTTTATTGGATTTACCATCTTCGCGCCGCTGTTAAAGCTGCTCGTTACATAGGCAACGTACCTGAATTATTGTGTATTAAGTTTTCAAAGTGCGTACAGCAGTTCCAACTAAACTAAAGCATAATAAATCTAAAAAGCGACAATATTATTAATAAAATCACATTATCCATTTATTTACTCATAATGGAATTACTGTAAAAAAGTCCTTTCACTTAATGCGCTTAAAAAGGGGTGTTGGGGGGGTACAAATTTAAAATTTTTCAAAAAATTTTTTTAATTTTCTTTTTGCCGAATGAATGCTTTCTCTTACAGATGTAAAATCAACATTCTCAATTCTTGCTATTTCTCTCATTGAAAAATTTTTAAGTACGTGCATTATAAATCTTCGCTTCTGAACTTCTGTTAAACTTCCGTCTTTGAAAAATTTTTTAAAAGCTAAAACAATATGCTGCTTGTCCAACTTTTCTATGTAATTTTCCTCAATAGTTAAAGCTGTAACGTCCTGTACTTGTTTTGTATTTTCCAAAGAAGAAGTTCTTTGAGTAACTCTGTTTTCTTCTCTTACCTGCTCTAAATAAATTTCATCTGACAGCGCCTTTAACTCGTTAAAATCCTGTTCCGTTTTATCAGGATTAGCTTCCAAATAATCAGATAAACTTATTTCGATAATTTGATTTGCGGTTCTGTAAACAATATTTTCTGAATATTTATTAATTGCATAATCACTGTTTTTATAATTTTTCATATTTAGTCCTCCAAATTGTTTTTTGATTTTCAAAACAATTTGGAGGAGGACTTCTGCAATGAAAACTCTTGCAGCAGTATATTTCTTTTGTACAAGAAAAAACGAATACATAGTAAATGTTAGAATATATTGTGAGAATATATTGATAAGTAAGCGTTTTTGTCGAAAATAAAAGTGCCGTAATCCTCATAAGGACTACGACACTTTTATTCACAAAATACTTTTTAACTTTTTTATTATACAAAACATTCTCACCTATTCATAAAAATTGCTATATCTACCAACTAATGGCAATAATTATATATAAGTGGGATTATACTTTGACAAACTACAATTTCACTATAATTTGCATATAATATGACTATAATAAATCGCAAATTATCTATATATTTAACACATTATGTTTATATAAGTTTTATTTTTATAAAATAATATAATTATCAATTATTTAATCTTGAAAATGATATAAAAAAGTCCTATTCCTCGTTAGAGAAAACAGGACTATAAATAATCTGTAAAATTGTTTCTTAATTTGAATTAAATTTGTACCCAACTCCTTTTATACACTCTATATATTCACATTTGCCAGAAATATCTGTAATTTTCTTTCTTAAATTTTTTATTTGATTCCAAAGCAAATAATACTCATCTTTACAATATTCTTCTCCCCATACATTTGAAATAATTTGTGAAAAAGTCAATACTTTGCCCTTGTTAATAACTAAATAGTATAAAATATTAAATTCTTTTTTTCTCAAATTTATTTCCATATTATTTATGATAACTTTTCTGTATTCAGGATAAATGTCCATATCAGCGTTTATACCTACTCCTATCAAATTATCCTTATAACAAAATTTATTTTCTTCATTTACATTTAAAGTTCCTAATAAATCAAGTCCTTGCTTTTTTAACAATTCTAAGTTATCATTAAGATTAAAATTTTCATTTTCAATAGATAATAAAAGCGCTTTCATATAAACACCTCCCTAAATTAGAATTTTATCAAACACTCCTTTCAGAATTACCACAATTCGTATACAACACAAAAATATGGGATTGCTACATTTCTAATTACTTTTGTCAGTTATAATTAAATCGTGGTAATTCCTTTGAATTGTTATGTTTTTATTTTAGAAAAAAGGGCCTTCAATCCTTTTAGATTCAGTTTTCTAAAGTTACTTAAAGAAATTAAATTTTAATTCATACTGTGTAACTAACTGACTTTCGGCCGTTAATCAAATTAAGAGCCGAAAGAGCAAAGTCAATAAGCTGTAAAATTAAAAATATAATTTGCAAATATAACAATCCGTATATTTTTATATATTTCACAAGAAAAATTTTTCCTATGGAATATTTATTGTTTATTGTATAATGATATTTACAATAAGACCTGTGCAGAGCGAAAAAACAATACCAATATTACGACAGCATTTTTTATATGTACAGAGTCGGCGAAATGAAAATTGTAAGCAAAGTTTACCGTTGCCTCACGCGTTGAGTAGGAGGCTGAAAAAAGCAGCCTCCTACTTGATTATTAAGAGGAAAGTAAAAAATTATTTATTATTTGTCAAAACTTTTTTTAATCGAGCGTTTGGGTCTTTTATAAGAACAATAACAAGCCATATAATCAACCCAAGCAATACAACACTTGCACCAAGATAACTGTCGTTAAGCATATCAGAAGCAGCAGGAGTAAAAAATTCAACACCAACTTTAAGATATTCAGCAACAGCGTCTACAAACCACATTAATGTGGCTCCCCAGTACATAAGTGATAAAGTGCCTATTTTCATATTGCTTTCTGGTTTTATATACCACAGAACTGTTGAGATAACAAACGAAAACGCTATAATAAGCAACGTCATAAATTACCTCACCTCCTGCACGAAGGTATATTTTTGGAAACGGGAACAGCCTTTTCAATATGATTTGCCGCCATTACCATAACTGCCCATACAACCGTAACTAAAACAGCCATGCCAACGCCGGAAGTTGCCATTTCAAAAATCATTTCTTGTGTGCTCGCAGGGTTAGCAGCGTTTGTTAAAAATGGAAAGAAAGGAACAATCTCTCCATGCCAAACGTGTTCAAAAGCCAAAAGCACCGAACCGCCCCAAAGCATATTATTAAGCCAGTTCATTTTTTCAATAAACATATTCTGTTCTTTGCCGTCCTTGTAATTTTTGTCGGCTTTCTTTTTTATTATTGTTGTAATAATAGCTTCTGTTGCAGGTACAATAAAACAAGACATAATTAAGTCCTCCTTAAAATATAAATTATTCATCAATATTTACTAAATCGTATTTTCTGCTTTCCAAACCGATTTTTTCAGCGTGTTAAAGAGTATGAATATCGTTTCTGTCCTCAATTTTTGCTATAAGCGTTCCTCTGTCCTCACGATTTTAATCAGTTTTTCTGTTCCAAAGCAGATGAAACATCTTCAAGATATTTTCTTATAGAAAGGTGCTGAGGACAAAGCTTTTCGCATTTGCCGCATTTTATACAATCTGAAGCTTTACCGTTTTTCTGAATCAGATTGCCGTAATAGGTTGCCGCTACAAGAGCCTGAGTCTGTCCAAACCTTTTAAGATTATTATATATAGAAAAATAATCGGGAATTGCTATCTTTTTAGGACAAGTATCTACACAATACCTACAGGCGGTACAAGGAATAGCAATTTTTGATTTAATTATCTCTGCCGCTTTTTCAACAAGAGCTTTTTCGTCATTGTTTAATGGTTTAAAATCTTTCATATAGCTTATATTGTCAGACATTTGTTCCTCATTGCTCATACCGGAAAGCACCATCATAACATTATCGTGGCTTGCCGCAAAACGAATTGCCCATGACGCAATAGATAAATCAGAATTATAAGCCTTGAAAAGTTTTGACGCTTCCTCAGGTATATCAATCAGTGAACCTCCTTTTATCGGTTCCATAACAATAACAGGTTTTCCGTGTTTAACGGCCACTTCATAGCATTTACGTGACTGAACATTTTCATCTTCCCAGTCAAGATAATTAAGCTGTATTTGAACATATTCCATTTCAGGATGTTTTGTCAATATTTCATCAAGAAGTTCAGATTTATCGTGAAATGACAAGCCTATGTGTTTTACTTTTCCCTCTTTTTTCTTTTGAACAACAAAATCAAAAGCATTCATTTTTTCAGCCTGTTTATATGTAGGCTCTCCAAGACCGTGCAGCCAGTAATAATCAATATAATCAACGCCTAAAAGCTCAAGCTGACGCTCAAAAAATCCCGGTATCTCATTTGAATCCTTAATCATAAACAATGAAAGCTTATCAGTTATTGTAAAAGAATCTCTCGGATATCTTTTAACTACCGCTTCTCTGAAAGCTGCTTCGCTATTGCCTTGATGATAAGGAAAAGCTGTATCAAAATATGTAAATCCATTTTTCATAAATTCATCAGCCATTACTTTTACCCGTTCTATATCTACAGAACTGTAATCATTTGCGTCTTTTTGAGGAAGGCGCATTAAACCAAATCCAAATTTTTTCATAAACAATCATCCTTTCAACAATATTTAATCTTACTGCCAATATAAGTTTATAGTATTTTTACACCACTTTACAGATTTTTATTTTTAACACTATATATAGTAAAGTTTATGGATTCTAAAGCACTAAATATAGTATAAGATTTAGAAATTTGTAAAGAGGTGTGTATTTTTAAATAATATTAAATAAATTTACATAAAAATAAATTCTTAAAAACTTTTAACAGAGCTGTCAGCCCCAATAGAAAATTGATTTATGCTTTGAATATACTATTTACTCGCAGCGTTTACAGCGTTTTCATATTCTTCATCGGAAACTTTTTCCTGCCAGTTTACTTTACTATTGTCAGGATTTGTACTTACTGAAATATGAGCGAATTGACCGTTTTTACCAGCACCGTGCCAATGTTTAACTCCCGGCTCAGCCATTATTATATCACCAGGTTTCATAACAACAGGTTCTTTTCCTTCTTCCTGATAAAGTCCTTCCCCCTCTGTAACAAGAAGAATTTGACCGCCGTTATGGCTATGCCAGTCAGTTCTTGTACAGGGTTCAAAAGTTACATTAGCTACAAACGGACAATTAAATATGTCGTCTGTTGGCACAAGAGTATTAAGATACGAAGTCCCAGTAAAAACGTCTGACATAGGATTTAACTCTCCAACAGGAAAGATATGCTCAGTGTCATTTTCGTGCGTATCAGACTTTCTGGCATCTTCGAAAGCTCTGTTATATTCCTTATCAGAAACTTTTTCCTGCCAGTTTACAGAACCGGCATTGGGATTTGTGCTTATAGCTATATGAGCAAACCAACTATCTTTAGAAGCACCGTGCCAATGCTTAACTCCCGGTTTAGCCATTATTACATCTCCTGGTTTCATAAATACCACTTGTTTTCCTTCCTCCTGATAAAGTCCTTCTCCCTCTGTAACAAGAAGAATTTGACCGCCATCGTGACTATGCCAGTCAGTTCTTGTACAAGGCTCAAATGTCACATTACTAAACGAAGGAGAATTAAAAACATCTTCATTAGGCACAAGAGTATTAAGATAAGACTTGCCTGTAAATACAGAAGAAAATGGATTAACTTCTCCCTTTTCAAATACATTGTTTATAGTTTTTATATCTGCCTTAATTGTTTCATTATCAGTATTTTCATTAGATGAATTTTTGGTGATTACAATACTTTTTTCTTCTTTATTCCAGTTTATAACAACCCCGAAATTATCCGAAATAAATTTCTCTGGTGTCAAAATATGATTATCAATAATAACAGGTGCGGTATCAAAGATATATTCTTTATCGTTAATATATGCAAGCTTGCTTTCTATTGTATATTTTATTTCAGAACCATTATAATTAATTGCCATTGATTTTGTTTCCGCATTCCATTCCAGTTTTCCGCCTATGGCTTCCGTTAAAGCTCGAACAGGTAAAAACAACTGTGAATTACTAACAATCGGAGCAGCGTCAATTCTTTGAATACTGCCGTTTATATTTATATCAAAACTTCCTGTTTCCATTGTAATAATTAAAGATTCTTTATTCTCTGATTTTTCGGAAATTTCATCTATTGCCGAATTTATAGCACTCATAATATTTAAAGTTCTTGGAAATCCATTATATGGCGTACATAAAAGAGCTGACGCAAGAAGTACATCTTCTGTATTTCCGATTTCAATGTTTTCCTTGACAAGTGCAGTCATTTCCGACTCCATGCCGCCCTGTGTCGCCAATATTACAAGATTAATAAGCTTTTGTACTGCTTTATCTTCTGATTCAGGAGGTATTTCTCCGTCTATAACAGCATTAACTGTATCAATAATAATCTTTTGCAAATCTTTATCAATATTTTTATCTATATATCCATTTGTATCATCTGAAGCGTAATGCTCAATAATGCTTTTAAGCTCTGCTGAATCACTTGTATAATCAGCGGCAAACGCTGATATTGGAATTGTGCTTATACTTAAGGCAGTCAAAATAGATAATAATTTTTTCATTTCATAAACCTCCCTTTATTAAGAATTAGAAACTGTATTTATTACAGCCATAGCGTCAAGAGTTTTGTTTTTGCCATTGTATTCCTCATTTAAAAGCACAGCCGCTCTCAGCATATCTGTTGAATGTCCAACACCTATATTGCCATTTGTATGACCGTTTAGCTGCCCCAAACAATTACCATTTGCGGCAATAGTACAAAAAGTCAAAAATTCTCTTGTGTTTAAATCCAAACCTGTGCGGTTATAAAAATCTCCGAAACATATTCCGGAAAGATAAATTGTCTGAAGCTTTTGGCTCTCACTCATATCATCTGTAATTGTGCCGATTTGTGAACCAAAAAGCTTTCTCTGCGTTTTAAGTCCATCGTTATATCTTGTTTCATCTGTTGATGTTATACGGCTTTTTGAGGAAAGTTCAATTTCCAGGCTTATTAAAGCTTTATCAGCCGCATCCATTGCTTTTATCGCTCTTGTATATCCGCAATATGGTGCTGATTGATAAATAGCTTCTTTTATTTCTATAGCTGTAAGACCATCGTCAACAGCTTTTGAAACGGCTTCCTCAATTTGTTCATAATTTTGATTTGCCGTAAGAGTTACAAGTATAGACATATCTTGAAGTTTAACGTCAAGATTCTCGTTTATAAAATCCTCTATATCATTATCACTTGTTTGTTCAAGCACTGCACTAAGCGCTTCTTTATCAGAGGAATATATTTCATTATTTATCGCTAATACATTAGGCGCATTTGAAAATATTATTGCCGCTGAAATTATTCCTGTAATAAATTTCTTCAATTTAATATCCTCCTTACAATATTTTATAACCAATTAACTATATCATTTTCTGAATTGTCAACATATGCTCCGTGGAGTGCAAGACCTTTTTTCACATAGCTTTTAGGACATAATCTCTTTAAGTCCTTTTCACTCTTTCCCATACCGCTTCCCTCATGGGTGCATAACGGCTTTATTATTTTCCCATCTAAATTAAGGCTTTCAATAAAAGTAAATACCGCCATAGGCATTGTACCCCAGTAATTAGGATAACAAAGATATATTTCATCATAGTTATCAATACTTTCAGGAAGAAACAAAAGTTCAGGGCGAGCGTTATTTTCTATATCTTTCTTTGCTTCTTTAGTGCACAACATATATTTTTTAGAATATTCTTTAACCTGTTTAATTTCAAAAACATCGGCTTTTGTTAATTTCTGTATTATTTTTACCGCTTTTTCTGTATTCCCTATATCAAGCCACCTTATTCCGCCGTTTATATAATTTTCTCCTGTTCTTGAATAATAGACAATAAGTTTGTCTGACATTACAATCACCTCAATAATAGATTAATGTGATTTCATCAACTTTATATTTTTTCAAATATTCGTATCAAACTCACATTATATAGTAGTTATTTATCATTCAGAAAATTATTCCTGCGGCAAATCACGTGTATCTACCCAAGAAAATGTAGACTTTCTATTTTTAATGAGCCATTTTCCGTTTTCCTTTACATACTCATCTTCATAATAAACACCTTCATGTGAAATCTGATGACTTGTTCCGTCTGTTCTGTCAGCAAGAACTGCCTGACAATATGCCGTACCTGTTGCGGTATCACCATTAATTTCAACTTGAAGCTGACCGTTAATATGATATACAACATTGTAGCTTGCAAGTGTATTTCCAAATGTTGAACCTATTTCTTCTCTTCCTTTAAGCTCCATAGTTCTGTCCCCGTTTACTATTGTTACAACAGCGTCTTCTGTAAAAAGCTATGCCTGTGTCTGTGCGTCCTTTTGGTCAGCAAGTATTGAAAAGCTGTCAACAAGCTTTCTTATTTCCTCTTTATCTTCCATCTCGGCAATTTTATTCTCAAGTGTACTAATTCTTTCAGAGTCTTGATTATTGCTCCCGCACGCTGTAAAACAGCATGCGGATATTAAAAATACTCCTGTCAATAATGTTACTTTTTTAAACTTCATTTTAATTCCCTCCAAAATTCTATTCATCTAAATTTTTTTCGCTGAGCCATTTCGATATATGTTCTTTTATAACGTCATTATTAAGGTCTGACATTACAAAATGTGTGTTTCCTTTTATTCCTTCATCAGGAAGAAATACAAGTTTAGCATCTCCTCCGTGTTTATTCACACAGTCCACAAACAGTTTTCCATATTCCATTGTCGCTCTCCAGTAATCCATTCCGGCGTTTTCAGAAGGTTCAGCAGGTATATAATCCCCGTAATAAATAATTATAGGCATTTTTGTAAGTTTCTCAAAATCCTCTTTTGAAACAACAAGTGGGTCAGTCACAACTCCCGCAACCTGTTCATAGAGATTAGGAATTTTATCAGGAACTTCTCCCTCTGGAAATACAAACATACCCGGTTCTATTGCTACAATACCCTTTACGTTGTCATTCTTAATTGCCGTTTCCCAGCCCATAACTCCGCCTGCGGAATGAGTGAAAAATATTGCGGGACCTGTTTTGTCAAATACTGCTGACATAGCGTCTGAAATCATATCAATGCCTGCCATTCCCACATCAGGAGTCATTTGGCGGAAAAACTGGTCTATTGACTCGTCATCTTTAGGAAATTGTACTCCATCATAAAAATCAGGCCATTCTCCTATACGAAACTGACTAAACCACATTTGGTCTGACGAATCAGAGGCAACAGAGGCATCTTCTGTACTTTGACCAGATAAACCTCGTCTTGGCTGGTCAACAAGATAAATTCCATATCCGTCTTTTAAAAACATTTGCTGAAATCCCTCTCTGCCATCGGGAGTTGTACTCCAGCAGCGGCTTGACTGTCCTACTCCGTGAAGAAATACCATAGGATATTTTTTTTCATTTTCGGGAATTTGATATGCTACAGTAGCGTGGTCACCGTGCACTGTCTGACCGTCTTTTGATAAATATTGATTTCCTTTTACATATTCCCCGCTGTTTGTTCTAACTGTACCTCCTGCTGAAAAATAGCCTTCTTCCTTTATAACCATAAGATTGTTTTGAGAGTTATCAGAATTTTCAACCGAATTCTCAGAGCTTATTTCAGTTTCAGACACATTTGAAATTGTGCTTTGTGAATTGTCAGCACAGCCTGCTGCTGATAAAATAAATGCTGATAATAAACCTGCTAAAATAATTTTTCTTTTCATAATTTTTGTCCTCCTAAAATTTAATTTTTATTTTAACTTTTTCAAAACTTTTACAGGATTTCCTCCTACAACAGTATTTGCCTCAACATCTTTTGTAACAACGGCTCCTCCTGCTACAACAGCGTTTTCACCAATAGTTACTCCCGGAAGAATTACCGCTCTTGCTCCAATCCACGCATTTTTGTGTATATGAATGGGACTGCAAAGCAAAACTCTATGGTCGTTAAAATCGTGGTTTGCTGTAAGCAATGAAACCCCGGGACCTATCATTACATCGTCATCAATAGTAATACTTCCTCTTGCCATACATATAAGATTATTGTTAATAAAAACATTTTTGCCGATATTAACACGATTAGCCAAATCTATCTGAAACGGCGGCATAATATTACTTGTTTTATCAAGTCTGTTTTCGAATAGTTCTTCAGTAAGATTTTTCATTTTTTCAGTCATAGGTTCTGTCTGATTAATATGAAAACAAAGCTTATTGCAACGAATAATTTCGTTTATTGTCGGCTTATAACTTTCATCATTCATATTTACTGCTTCAAATTCTCTCTTTGACATACTTTTTGTTCCTTTCATTAATTTTCTCTATATATAAATTATAACAGCACAATATTTGACTTTCAAATAAAAATATGTTATATTTGATTTAATTTATTTATCACATAAAGGGGAGTATATTTTATGAATTTAAAACAAATAAACTGTGCTTTGGAACTTGCGTCTTGTCTGAATTACAGAAGAGCGGCAGAAAATCTGTTTATGAGTCAGCCTGCCTTATCATATCAAATTCAAAGTATTGAAGATGAAATAGGCTTTTTAATATTTGACCGCTCAGGAAAAGGTTCGGCACTTACGCCTGCAGGCGCTCAATTTTGTCTGAGTCTTAGAAAAATAAAAGATGATTTAAAGTCAGCAATAGAAAAAGGTAAAAATATGAGTTCAAAATACTCTGAAGCACTTAATATATGTATCCCTATGCGTTCCTGCATTTATTTTTTGCCGCAGATTATAAAGGATTTTGAAAAAGAAATGACAAATGTAGCATTAAATATTAAATTTATTTATGATGAAAGCAGATTAGATTTGTTCCTTAAAGGAGATTATGATATTTTATTTGCGAGAAAAAATGAATTAAGCCGTTTTCATAACATTAAGACCATACATATTTATGATAGCCATTTTTATATAATAATGTCTAAAACCGACCCTCTTGCAAAACTTGATATAATAAAAAGCTCTGACTTAAACGGCAGAACTTTTATGATAGGAGGCGGTTCCCCGCCTGAAATGATAGCTGTACAAAATAGAATTATAGCTAACGCTAATGTGACAACACTGAACTGTCCTGACCATGAAACAGCACTTTTAAATGTGGCTTCTGACAAAGGTATTGTAATGACTCCCGGTTTTACTAATAATCATAATGGTGAATTTTTGTGGATACCATATGACTGTCCTGAATATATTGATTGTGTTTTAGGTTATCATAAAGATGATGAAAAAGAAAGTACAAAATATTTTATTGAACTTACTCAAAAAGCGTATGAAAATATAAAGTGGATGGCTCTTTAACCAATTGAATAAATGCTTCAAAATAAGGATTTATTAAAAAAATCTTTAAAACATAAAAAAAGAAAATATGTATATATAAACCTTCTATTCTTTTGTCAGCATAAAGTTGGTTTGGGGCAATAATTAACAGCCCCAAACCAACAAATCTGCTCAGCAGCTTCATCTTGAGAGTCCTCTGTGCCCATATACTTTGCACTGATTCAATGACCCTTCCAAAGAATAAAATTCTTCGTCAGTCAGCTCCACTTCAGATGAATTTAGATTTTCAATAATACGCTCTTTATTTTTCGACCCCGGAATTGGTACTATATTTGAATATTTATGAAGCATCCAAGCAAGTGATATCTGCGCACTGGATACGTTTTTACTGTCCGCATATTCCTTTAAAAGATTAATAATTGGCTGATTTCCTGCTATATTTTCTTTAGAAAGTTGCGGAACCCAATTTCTAACATCATCATTCTTTTCAAACTTTGTTTCTGTTGTAATCTTCCCTGAGAGCAAGCCGCTTGCAATTGGTGAAAACGGAACTACTCCAATATTGTTTTCCAGGCAATATGGTATAACTCTGCTCTCTGCATCTCGTTCTACCATAGAATAAATATTCTGAATTGCAGTCAGCGGCATTATTTTATGAGCTCGTTCAATTACATCTACATCTACCTGTGACAGACCCCAGCCCTGAATCAATCCTTCTTCTATTAATTGTCCCATAGCTTCCGCCACATCTTCAACAGGAACGTCGCCCATTCTATGCAGATAATATAAATCAACCATATCTGTCTGCAAACGCTTCATAGAAGCTTCCAGATGTTTATGAACAGCTTCATAAACAGACCCGTTTCCGATTTCAGACCGGTTCAAGAATAGCTTTGTCGCCAATACAACATTTTCTCTTACATCATGCAGTGCTTTTCCTACAATTCGCTCATTATGTCCAATTCCCATAAGATTAGGACTGTACACCTCCGCTGTGTCAAAAAAGGTACACCCATACTGATAAGCATTCTGAATTGCTTCTATACTGTACTTTTCAGGCGGTATCTTTCCATAGCCATGGGAAAAAGCCATACATCCCATACCAACTTCAGATACAGTCAAATTCCTTAATTTTCTCTTTTTCATTTCAGATTCCCTCACATTTCTACTTAAATTGGTTGATATTAAGCATATAAATCATAAATTTATTTTATCATAATTTCTTTGCCTTCATCAACAATAAGGAGGTTTGGTACATTAAATTTCTCTGCCAGACTGCGGTCGTATGTTTTATCTGATGAAGCCGTCAAATGATATGGTATATTATGTTTTGCGCCTACTATTTCAGCACATTTCGCCGCTTCTTCAAGTCCCATATTATACACTCCGTCACAGCAGTAAAAAGCATAATCTATCTGCATATCTTTCATTTCTGACATCTGTTCTGTCATAGATGTATCGCCTGTTACATATACAGATTTTCCGTTAGAAAATGTAAGTACATACCCAACGCAGTCATTTACACTATGCAAAGAATTAAAGCCTGCCTCAACAGGTTCAATTTTTACATAACCCAAATCAAAAATCTGATGTTCTCCGTTTTTGATTGCTTCATTCTGAGTTATAATTTTGCAACCGTCATTCATATTCTGTATTTTATTTAAACCGTTATGGTCGAAATGTCCGTGTGTAACTAAAATCAAATCTGCCGGCATATCATAACCGTTTCCCGCATATGGGTCAATATATATTACTTTGCCCTCGTCTGTAACAATACGAATACTTGCCTGACCTTGATACAGCAGTTCTGCCGCTCCGTGTTCTTCGTCAGCAGTATCCCTCATAGTTGTTTCCTCCATATACTTATTGATAATTATAGTTGAATTTGTATCTATCCAATTTACATTAAAACCAAAGATTTCAGCAACAAAGCGTATCGGAAGCATTGTTCGCTCATTTATAATAACAGGCGATGTTTCCATCTGTTTTTCTTCCCCGTTGAAATAGGCAATGCTGCTGTTTATAACAAGTTTTATTTCATCATTGTTCATTTTTAATATAATTGTGTTTGTTTCCTCGTTCCAATCGACTTTTCCGCCCATAGCTTCAATTATTGCTCTGACCGGTACAAACGTCTTGTTGTTTAGTATAACAGGCGATGTTCCGCTGTCGTCAATATTTTTATTTTCACCGTTTACGATCATAACAGTATTGTTTATTTGCAGTTTTATCTCTTTCGCTTCATTAGCATATGCGGTATTTACAGATAAAAGAGCTGTTGTTATAAGCCATAAATAAAAAATTTGTTTCATTTCAAATTATCCTCTCATATAAGTTTATATTTTGTCCATTTGCCGTTTTTATATCGTACGGAAATCAAAATAGCTTTTATTGCTCTGTCACAAATCATAGCCAGCACTACGCCTATAATGCCCATATTCAATGCTACTCCAAATAAAACAGAAAACAAAATTCTGCAAACTGCAGATGATAGAAGAGAAGTCATCATAGTATATCGTGCGTCGCCTGCCGCTCTTATTCCGTCTGATAACGAAAAATCCAGCGGGCAAAGAATAGTGTTGCAAATATTCATTATAATTACAAGTATTAAAATAAGTCTGTTTGTTTCCGATGAAAAATTATATAAGCTAAGAACAAACGGAGTTAAAACTATAATAACAGTATTCCACAAAATAGAGCCGACATATGTTATATAAAGCAGTCTTTTACTGTAATACCAAGCCGCTTTAACATCATTTGCACCAATACATTGACCTATTATTACAGCAAACGAGTGTCCCATTGCAATACAAAATAATGAAGCTAACGACCACATATTCTGTGCCGCCGCATTTGCCGCAATCTGTATTGTGCCAAATAAAGCGACAACGCTTGACAAAGCAACTTTTGAAATCTGAAACAAAACTGTTTCAATTCCGCTTGGAACTGCAATATTGAAAATACGTTTTAACATTAATTCATCCCATATAAATATTCTTTGCCAATGTACTTTTATGCTATTATTCCTTATTGTCAATATAAGTGAAATTGCTGCCGCTAATGTTCTTGAAGCAAATGTAGCAATAGCAATGCCTGCCACATCTAAATGCAAAACAAATATTCCTATTGCATTACCTAATACATTTACCACATTCATCAAAATGGAAATTTTCATAATTACAGCTGTATTTCCTATGCTGCGAAATATTACCGTATTAGCGTTATATATTGCCAACGCAGGAAAAGACAATACCGACAATGTTAAATATGTAGTTGAAACATTCATAACATCTGTTTCCACTTTTCCAAATATTAATAACATAGGTTTTCGGAATATAATAGAAAACAGCATAGCCGCAAAAGATATAAGCGTTGTAATCATTATAAGCTGACTTGCCGCCAAGCTAATATTTTCTTTGTTGTCTTTTCCGGCATATTGACTGACTATTACAGCTCCGCCAGAAGAAACAGCGCCAAATATAAATATAAAAACATTATTTAATTGATTTACAAGCGATATTCCTGATACCGCCGCTTCACCAACATAGCTTACCATAAGCGTATCAATCACGCCTATAAGCATATTTAATAAACGTTCGGCAAATATCGGCAGTATCAGCCTTATCAAATCTCTGTCAGTAAATTTTAATCGATTTTCCATTATCCTTGGTCATTATGAAGTTTTTGTGATTATAACTGTCTGAGTTTCCTGTATCCAATTTACATTAAATTTATAGCTTTCAGCAATAAATCTTATCGGGAGCATTGTTCGCCCATTTATAATCATAGGAGCCGTATCAAGTGTATTTGCCGTTTCATTAAAATAAGCGGTTGTATTTCCTATGGCAAGGGTGATGAAATCCCCGTTATATTCTAAAAATATTGTTTTTGTATCATCATCATAACCTGCCTTTCCGCCCATAGCTTCAATAATCGCACGAATTGGCACAAGAGTTCTGTTATTTAATACGACAGGTACAGTATCTCGTCCCTTGTCAATTTCATAATCTGTTCCGTTTATGCTCATAATGGGATTATCAATCTGCATTGTAAGTGTAAAATCATTTGTATTATTTTCAGACGCTGAACATCCCGAAAGACAAAATGCGGAAGCAAATATAAGTATCATTGAAAATGTTATTATTTTTTTCATCGCCAAAATATTCACCTCTGCTTTCCTTAATATGAAGCAAATCTCTGTTTTTTATCAAGTGCTGCTATTTTCTGCATTTCATCATCATTTAATTCAAAATCGAAAATCTCGTAATTTTCTTGAATATGTGCTTCATTACTTGAACCGGGTATCGCAATATTGCCTGCCTGCAAATGCCACCTCAAAATTATTTGCGCCGATGTTTTATTATGAGCTTTTGCGATTGCTGAAATTGTTTCGTCATTAAATAAGACTTGCGTATTGCCACGTCCGCCGAGAGGAAACCACGATTCCAAAACAGTTCCGTATTTTTTTAAATGTTCTTTCATTTCCGCACTTTGATAATAAGGATGAGTTTCATTTTGAAGAAGTGCCGGTGTAATTTCTGTAGCATTTGTGAGTCTATCAAAATCACTTGCCGTGTAGAAGTTTGAAAGTCCAATTGAGCGAAGTTTGCCGTCTTTAACAGCTCTTTCCATTGCCTGATACGCCTCGACGTCATTGCTTGGCTGTGAATGATGAAGTATCATAAGGTCGATATAATCAAGGTCAAGCCTTTTGAGAGAAGCGTCAATAGCGGCGTCGCCGTTTCCAAAATCCGACGTCCACATTTTTGTTGTAACAAAAATTTCATCTCTTGTAACGAAGCCTTCATCAATTGCTCGCTTAATGCCTCTTCCAATGCCTTCCTCATTTCCGTAAATTCGAGCGGTATCAATTAATCTGTAACCGTCTTTTAATGCCCAATAAACTGAATTTTCAGCCTGAGATGATGATAATTGATATGTTCCGATTCCAAGTATAGGCATTTCAATTCCGTTATTCAGCATAACTGTTCCTTTCTGCAAATCAAATTCACCTTGCTCTTTATTTTCTGTATTTTCCTTATTATTTGTATTAAGTCCCAATTCATTAATCCACTTTTCAACATCTGCCTGTGAATTCCTTGCGTTTGTTCCAGCTATAGAAAAACCATCAGCAAACTCAGCGTTAGGGCAAAGCGTATTAAGCTCCGTTTTTGTGCTGCCCCAGCCGCTTCCGCCGTGAGTTGAAAACGGTATTACTGTTTTTCCTGACATATCATATTCTTCAAGAAAAGTATACATAATCTTCGGTAATCCTCCATACCATATAGGATAACCTAAAAATACAGTATCATATTGGTCAAAGTTTTCAATTGCACCTTTAAATTCAGGACGCTCATTATTATTTCTTTCACGCTGAACAATAGGCAGCGTATCATTATATCCCTCCGGATAAGGATTTATAGGCGAAATTTCAAATACATCCGCATTGACTTTTTCTTTTATGTAATCGGCAATTACCGCTGTATTGCCCTTTTCAACATTTCCTACCTGCCAGTTTTCACCGGCACGCGAGAAATATACAATTAAAATGTTATTGCTTTTATCTGTGTTTTTTACTGTAAGAACCTCACTGAGCGGCTTAATATCTTCAAGACTTTGCCAAAGAAAAATTTTATCGCCTGTTTTTGCGTTTAAGTTATTTGTTCCGTTTGTAACATCTGTAATTTTAACTCCTGTCAATACTTTGTTTGTATCGTAGCTTGCACATATTGCTTTTGCCGAACCCTCAAGACCGCTGACTTCCAAAATTCCGTTTTTATATGTCATTTCCGCTCCGAAACAAAGCTGGCACAAACTGATTACAAATATAAGTATAACCGAAATCATTACTGTAAATTTTGATGTTTTTTTCATCTTTAATTCCTCCATATCTTATTTTTAGTCCTGAGAATTAAAATCCGGATTAAATGAAGTTAAGGATTTTTCAGCTTCTTCTTCAGACATATTATATCCTCGTTCGCCTTTATCTAAAGTTTCTATTTTTCTCATTTCATCATTAGTCAGCTCAAAATCAAATATATCAAAATTTTCCTGAATATGCTCAGGATTACTTGAACCAGGTATCGCTATAGTTCCTGACTGAAGATGCCATCTTAAAATTATCTGAGCGGCAGTTTTATTATGTGCCTTTGCGATTTCAAGAATTGTTTCATCTGCAAAAAGCTGTGACTGAACTCCGTTTCTGCCTCCCAAAGGATACCACGCTTCCATTATCGTTCCATATTTAGCCATATATTCTTTCATTTCTTTTTCCTGATAATATGGATGAAGTTCATTTTGCAATACTGCCGGCGGTATAGTCGCTGTATTCATAATTTCATCAAATTTTTTTTCATAAAAATTTGAAAGCCCTATTGAACGTACTTTACCTTCATTTACAGCATTTTCTAAGGCTTTATAGGCATTTACATAACTTCCGTATGGCTGATGAAGCAGCAGTAAATCTATATAATCTACATCAAGTCTTTCAAGCGTTTCATCAATAGCTTTTTCAACATCATCATATTCACTAATCCATAATTTTGTCGTAAGAAATATTTCTTCTCTTGGTACTCCTGATTTTTTTATTCCTCTGCCTACAGCTCGTTCATTCATATATGCATTGGCAGTATCAATCAATCTGTAACCATCGGTAAGAGCATTATACACTGATTCCTCTGCTTGTTCAGGTGTAAGATTAAAGGTGCCGATTCCCAATATCGGCATTTCAATTCCATTATTTAATGTAACTGTACCGGCTTTTAAATCAAATCCTGGATTGTATTCGCTTATATCATCAGCATTGACATCAGCAGCATTTTCATTTTCTGTACTCTGATTAATCGTATTATCGGAATTATTTTCACTAACTGTGGTGCCTGATTGATTATCACTTGTGTTAGTACATCCAACTAAATTTAGACCCAAAAGCAGTGCTGCGGCAGTTATAGTAATCTTTTTCATATAAGTCCTCCTTTTCATAATTAAATCTTCAATATGAATATCTATTTTTTTATGATTATAAGTTAATTATATCAGACATTTATCATATTTTCTAATCAAATAATATTATATACTATTTGATTTTTTTATCAGATATTGTTTTTAAGATTGTGAATTCAAAGACAGATAAAATATGCACTTAACTTAAAGAAACATCTGCGGCATTAATCAGCTTTCAAATCCATCTCTACATCATCCTTTTTAATACTATAATCAGAACCTACTTGAACAGCAAGTTTGTTATTTCATACTAAAAATTTTGTGAATTACTATAATCTATCACCACAAGTTGAGGCGTTTTTTAAAGCAGTTGTAAAAATAATTAATATAAAATAATAACTCATAAAAGGTTTAATTTATGTGAAATTTTGTTATAGATTTCATTAGCAATGACTCAAGAGCAAACATAATGGCAGAAGCGACAGTGCTTCAAAAAATTTCGTTGCATATAAAATAAAAAAGATTTGTAGAAAACAAAAAATTTCAAAAGTAGTCGTATCAAACAGCCGCTTATAATTTTCTATAAACATCATAGGAAATACTGCTAAATTAAAAAATAATTTTTGAAAAAATTAAAATGATAGTATTTTTTTAATAACACAGTAACGGAAATTTTAAAAATTATTTTTGGTATCTTTTGTATAGTGATTTCTTAAAAATAATACACAATAAATAAACTTATCGGAGAAAAAAGCCTTATAAAAATCGCCTCAAAATCTAAATTAATGAAATCATCTATTATTTGCAGAAAAAAAGTAATACCATCAAAAATTATAAATCAGAATTGTTTTTGAAATTCTAATTTTCATAAAAAAATTACTTTATGCAGATAACAATTTATAGCGTTTTAATATTGTAAATTAACGTGAGTTCGATGAGAAAACATTATAATTCTAAGGTTTTTGAAGTATCATAAAATCTCAAAAAAATAATAAGTTTTAAAAAACCTGATATTTCAGCCATTTATTGTATATAGATAAATCATAATTTTTATCAGTATGAGAAAAAATGTCTTGAAACAGGCATATAAACTGCAATTTTTTATCGAACTCACGTTATTTAACATAAAATATAAATTCACTTAAATTTTTAATTAAAAATGATTATTTTATCTACTTAAATTTTCCTCTTTAGTTATAATTAAAAACAATAATTTCTTTATAGAATAGGTTATTTAAGAAAATAAATTTTTCCGTTTTTATTGAAAAAGAACAGCTTTCAAAATACTTAAAATCCTAAAAAACAAAAATCATTAAAAATACCTCTTTCTATCTTGGCAAGTAATGTTTATGGATAACCATAAACGAATTTTCGCTCAATTTTCTGTTGGAAAATTAAGCTCAATTCCTTGCTTGTTGGGAAGTATCCCAAACCCTCAAAAAGAACGCCGGAGCGTTCTTTTTTTAAGCCACTGTGCGTCTGCTGAAAGACAGAAATCATCTGTTCAAATCTTTCTTTTGAGGTTTTTTTTCATCTTTGGGATAAGCAAGCAAACGGTCAGTATTTGCTTTTATAACCGTAAGTTTTTTAACTTCATCTTTAGCTTTTTTATACTCGCTGTACAGCTTATTTTTTTCTGATTTGAGAGAAGCATATTCAGTTTTTAAAGTCTTAATTGACGGTAATTTTTTCACTCCAAGAGCGTTAAACGCTTTTCAATGGATTTTATTTTCTCCGATAAGCTGCTTTGCAGACTGTTTTTTTCAGAAATGTTGTTCGTTAATTTATCATATTCATCAATATTATTTTCCTGTAAATAAATGAGAGTCTGTGCCGCTTGTTTCAGATTAAAAACCTTTGCCCAGCGTTCATAGCCCGGTGAATTTTTCGCTTTTATACTGTTCTCAATATCAATAATTAAATTTATTTTTACAGGCTCAATATTCATATTATCACTTAAAAATTCTTTCTGCTTTTCGTCTGTTTTTCCGGCAATACGTTCTTTTAAAATATCTTCTGTATAATTTCCTTTTAAAGAATTACAGCGGATAGGCTTGTTAAATTTTGAGTGCTGAAAAGTTAAATTTTTTCCTTGTTTTATTGTATATCCTATTTGGATTTTCAATAATTGACAAACCGTTTTCAATACAAATCTGGTCGCTTAATCTTCTGACGGCACGAGCTGAACCCCAAAAATTTTTAAACTTTTTTGTACAGTCAAGAGTAGTTGAGTTGAAATAAATATGAGAATGAATATGTTTTTTATCCTCGTGTGTAGCGACAATAAAAGCGTGTCTGCCTTTTGTAAATCTCATAGCTAATTCATAGCCCATCTGATTCGCTTTTTCGGGAGTAATTGTGTCAGGTTTAAAAGACTGCCTGATTTGATAAAACAAAATATCATTCTTTTTATTTTGACTTCTGCCCGTTGTATATTCATACTGTTTTTTTGATATTAAAAATTCATATTCCGCTGTCTGCGGACTGCACTTATAAGAAGAAATAAATTCATCGTCACGGGTTTTATCAGGATTTTTCCCATAATCAAGAGAGCTTTTTATTGAAGATAATGTTGTTTTTCCCTTTCCTGTATGACAAGGCATTATTCTTGTTGTCGCCATAAAAAACACCTCCAAAACTTATTAAAAAATACTAAATGGTTTTAAAATAAAATCAGTATTTTTAATACTAATTTATTAGTAAATATAGAAATTATAAATTCTTGTTTTAATACATTGTTTATTTATAACATTTTTGATATAATTATAAAATAAACATAATGAAAGGATTGTTGTTTTATGGGAGCAAGCAATAAAATATGTCCTAACTGCGGAAGAAAAATGAAACAGCAGTTTATAGGTTTACAGCATTGCAAATGCGGTATGAGCTGGAAAAAAGATATTGCATATTTTGAGCGTACCAAAGATATGATTTTCGCTTTAGCGCGTCGAAAAATCGGCAAAAAGATTAAACAATGTCCTGTAATAAGATATAAAAATGATGAAAATAATAACAAGACAAAATAAAAATGGCATAAATATAATATTTAAGCCATTTTTATTTTGAAATATTATTTTTTAATCAAACAATACTCCACGTTTCAGATTCTTTTTCGAGATAAGAAAAATCAACACTCCGTCCTATTTCACTGTCTAATAAAAACATATATTTCCATAGTTTTTTTGATGTTCCCTTATACAGAGAATTTACATTTTCGCAATACGCTCTCGCCGCTTTTGCCTTTAATATAACCTCATCATCGCGTACTTTGTTATGCGCTTTTATCTCAACGATATAAATAAATTCGTTTGTTTCAACAACAAAATCAGGATTGTATCTGCTGCCGCCATAATGAATTTTAAACTGTCCGAGAACAGGTCTTAGCCATTTCAAAACATTGTTTTCACGCTCAAGAATAACGGCAAAAATATGTTCCGGCACGCTGTCAAATTTATAAACTGTATGACAAGCCTTTGAGAAATGCCCGACAACCTTTTTCTTGATTTCATAAGCTGGGATATTATGCGTATATTTAACAATTTCATCTTCTTTAAACTTTGTATAGTCCTGCTGTAAAATAGGAGCAGACGAACGAAGTAATTTCACCTGATATTCGGGAGTGGTATAAGAGGAATTACCGTTCATCTGCATTATAATTTCTCTCGCAATATCTTTTTTATAGTGATATATTATTTTTTCTACTTCCTGCTGTGACTTCTTTTTTCCGATAAAGTCAATAGCCTGATTAACCAGCTTGTAAAGCAAATCTTTACACTTGTTATAGCTTATCGCCGTTTCCGCAATTAATATCTCATTAACAAGTATATTCTGAACAGAATCAGGCAAAATACAAGGCGAATCCTCTTTCAGTACAGAAAACTCGTTATCGGTAAGATTTTCAATTAAAATTTCATCTGTCGGAACATCATAGTTAAACCAAAATGTATTAAGGTCAAAATCGTTATAAATTTTTAATTGAGTACCGACTTGTACCACCACAATATCAGGTATATCAATCGTATATTTTATTTTCTGCTCTATTAACGGAGCGACAGCGTTTTCTATTTTCTTTTCAATCTCATTATCAAACAAACTGACGTTCTCAAAACTTTTTTGAAGTTTTTCTTTCGCTTTTTCCGTAATAATTTTCTTGATTTCCGGCTTTTTTAAATCCTCCGTTGTGATTACTTTTTTCAAAATTTCACGCTTTTTCTGTTCGCTGTTTTCCTGCTTTATATCCTCATTATTGTTATTTTCCGTTTTAGGTATAACAATATTTAAAGGCTTTGAAAGAACCTCGTCAATAGAATCTCCGACCGCTTTCGCTGTCTGAATTTCCCTCTCAATTTCTTTTATTTTTTCCTCACTTCTCGAAAACTTCTTTTTCTTTTCCTGCTGTTCTATAAAGTCGTCAAACATAGTTTTTGAGTGAGTAATCTCTTTTTCTTTTCCAAAATCCTCGTCATCATCAATAACGATAATATTTTTCTGTTTTATTATAGAGGTCTCCTCATTAGCGGCGTTTATAATTTCCTCAAACTTATCGTGAGCGACAATAGTAAGTCTGTCAACGGCAGCGTTTCCCGTTCTCTTGCCATAGGGCAGACGTAATCCTCTGCCGATTGTCTGTTCCCTCAAAGTCAAAGATGTCGCTGTACGCAAAGGAATAATAGTATATAAATTTGTTACGTCCCAGCCCTCTTTAAGCATATTAACGTGAATTACAATCTCAATTTTATTATCGTCATCTTCAAGAGATAATAATTTTTGTACGTTCTCTTCTTTTTCGCTGCCCTTTTGATTTGAGTGGAGTTCTATAACTTTGTCGGCGTAATAACCGTCATAAAAATCCTCTGACATAATGTATTCCTTGATTTCCTCAGCGTGTGCGGTATCTTTGCACACGACAAGCACAAAAGGTTTAACCGTTCTCACATTTTCATTTTTAGCGTAGGCTTCAAGTTCCGCCTTTGTATTCCGATGTATTCTTATTCCGTCCGTTAATTTTATCTGGTCAACCTCATAAGGATTAAATTTTGTTTTATCAAAATTTTTTCTTGTAGCGGCCGCCGGTTCTTTAACAAACCCGTCTATAATAGCGTTGGCTAAAGAATATTCATAAACTACATTTTTAAACTTTACCGCTCCTTTTGATTTCTCAACCTGTGGTGTTGCGGTCAGTTCAAGTCCCAGCAGCGGATTAAGCTCATTAATAACCGTCATACCTCTGTCAGCTCTGTAATGGTGGCTTTCGTCCATAAGAACGACCAAATCATCAAGATTAGCGAGATAGTCAAAATAAGACTGTCCTATGTATTCCCATAAACGTTTGACCTGCGGCTCTTTTCCTTTTCTAATTTCAGCATTTATTTTTCCAATATTAAAAATACTTATTGTGATTACTCCGGTATTTGTTTGTCCGTCCATAATTTCTTTATATGTATCTCCTGTAATAATAGCAGGCCATTTCTGTGAAAAAATACCTATTCCTTTAAATACATATTTTTTATAATTATGGTCACCAAATTCTTTTATAAGTTTATCATAAATAGTCAGATTTGGAGCGACGATAAAAAAATTTTTAATATCGTGGTTTGTATATAAATAAGTTATAAAAGCCGCCATTAATCTTGTTTTTCCAACACCCGTAGCGAGAGCGAACGTGATTGACGGAAAACTACGCTCAAACTCTTTAAAAATAGGATACTTTTCGTGTACCGCTTTTTGTAATTCCTCATCGCTTTGCTGAAAATTTAAAGTGTTCATTAAATCGTCAAGTATTTTTAGGCTGTCATATTGAGGAAGTCTAAGGGACATATAGTTGTTGATTGTTTCCGTTCTATATATTCTGTTATTCATCTTTCACATCCTAAATTGTTTACATCAATATCTGTTAAAGTTTTATTAATTATCTTCTTATTCATTATAATTACTTCTTTTGCCATAATACTGTTCCATCTTCCAATAATATTTTATCAGGAATACATTTAAGTGAAATTTCAATGCAATCGTTATAGATTAAAACACTATCATCTATACCATTTTCTAAAATTTCAACATCACCTACGGCAGCCGCATATTCTCCAATATAATCATCATCTTCAGGTTCTGTATCTGTTTCATACATTCCTGTAATAGACGAACATCTTACTTGTAATTCATTTGACCATTTAATCAGTAATTTTTTATTATTATCAAAAGAATCATTAAAAACATATAACATATTCAAATAATCATTATCACTCATTATAACTAACTCCTTAATTTATTATTTAAATCCATTAGGTCTTGCTGGTACAATATGAGCGTTCCCTTTACTGTCATAATGTATAGTTCCTCTTGTTGTTTCATAATATTTTCCTGTTTCTTTATCATAATATTTCCCAATTACTCGTCCAAAATCAACAGATTCTTTAGTAGGCGTTGTCATTTTTCCTTTTCCCGCACCTTCTTTTAATAATTTATCAGGGTTTTCTTTTAAGATACTTGGATGTTTGCCATTATTAATCTGCTGTTTATAGTTTTTTGTTCCTTCAATATGTTTATCCTGCCTGTCCTTATGAATTTTGGAATTTGCACGACTACCCCTCGTCTTTCCAAAATTACTGCCGATTCCTCCTCCTATTAAGCCATCACCGGCTTTCTGGATTTTGAAAATTCACTCTCAAAAGCTATAATATTAATTCCATTTTTCTTGTACTCTCCAAAAATATCATCAGGAGCCGCTCCATAAACAATAATATTTTTAGGTGAAAGCCTTTTTACAAGTTCATAAAGCCCTTTTTTAAAATATTCCCTATCTGTTTTCTTTTTTATACAACCGTGTGTACCTACCGCAACAGTTTTATTTTTTCAACTCCGTTAAAACAAAAATTATATGTACGTTCATCATTCCAACGTATATTAGGAATAATCTCAATTCCGTTTTTCTGAAGCCAAAAAGCTAACGCTTTTCCTCTATATGTATTCCATTCCTGCATTACAAGCGGCATATTTCTGTAAAGACTGAAATCAGGAGATATAACACCGTTGAATTTTTTTAGCTTATTCAAATACTGTTTTGGTTTATGCCATAATCGTTCAAAATTTTTATCATGTTCATAAAATATAACCCAACAGTCATAATTTTTGTTTTTCTTTGCCATAGCTTCAGAAAATGTAATAAGACGATTCGGCAATTCACCGCTTGTCTTTACGCAGGGCAGTTCAATATAACCGTCATAATTCGCGTCGGCAACCAAAAATGAACGAAATACATCATAA
>CAJTVH010000035.1:0-5007 GCA_910579745.1 uncultured Clostridia bacterium
GCCTATAGCTCTTCCGAGCTCTTCTCTCGTTCCAAATAAATAAGCTGGAAGCTCATAATAAAGAGCTTTATTTTTAAATTTTTCTTTTGTGTTGTCAGACGCGTCAACAGCAATTATAATAACTAAAACGTCTCCGCTTTTAATTAGTTTTTCACAAGTATTCTCTCCTGACGAGAGTTTTCCGGCACGCTGGCATAAAGATAACATTGACAAAATTTTCTTATTTTCCATAATTATCTAACTCTCTTTTTAAGTCATCATAAATCCCTTTAGGAACTGATGATTTAAAAGACCTTTCAAATCCTTTATTTTTCGCGGCTTTTTCAATACATTCACTATTCGGACATACATAAGCGCCTCTTCCAGATTTCTTTCCAGAAAAATCAAGAGAAAAAGCTCCATTATCGTCTCTTACGACTCTTATAAGGTCTTTTTTATTTTTCATTTCCTGACAGCCTGTGCATTTTCTCAAAGGAATTTTGCGTTGTTTCATTTATTATCGCCGCCTATTCTTCATCAAATTCTGTCTCATTTGAAATATCTTTTTTATTAATAAAAATATCGCTGTTTGAAAAATCCACAAAATTTGTAAGTTTTGCTTGAGACTCGCTTTTAATATCTATTTTCCAACCGGTCAGCCTGGCCGCGAGACGAACATTCTGTCCCTCTTTTCCGATAGCGAGAGAAAGCTGGTTATCAGGAACGACAACCCTCGCGCTCTGTTCTGATTCTGTTTTATTTATTTCCACGGCGATAACTTCCGAAGGATTAAGAGCCTCTGAAATAAATTTCTTTATATCCTCACTCCAATTTATAATATCTATTTTCTCACCGTTGAGCTCATTAACAATTACATTTACCCTCGAACCGTTTGGGCCAACACACGCTCCGACAGCGTCAACATTTGGGTTTTGAGAATAAACAGCCATTTTTGTCCTTGAGCCCGCTTCTCTTGAGATATTTTTAATTTCCACTGTTCCATCAAAAATTTCAGGAACCTCAAGCTCAAATAACCTTTTCACAAGCTCATAATGAGTTCTGCTTACCGTAACCTGAGGCCCTTTGGTCGTTTGTTTAACCTCAAGAATATACACCTTTAACCTGTCGTCAAATTTATATTCATCCGTGGAAATCTGTTCATTATAAGGAAGCACCGCGTCAAGTTTTCCCAAAGAAACAATTACATTTCTCTTCCCCTCAACTCTTTGAACTATGCCCGTATCAATTTCCCTCTCTTTTGTAATATACTCATTAAAAAGTTTTTCCCTCTCAGCCTCACGAAATTTTTGAACAACGACCTGCTTTGCCGTCTGAGCGGAAATCCTTCCAAAATTTTTAGGAGTAACCTCAATATCAACAATATCCCCATATTCATAAGCCGGATCAATTTCTCTGGCGTCTTCCAGAGAAATTTCTAAAAACGCGTCGTAAACATCCTCAACTATTTCTTTTTGAGCGTAAACTTTAACATCACCTGTCTCCCTGTTAATATCAACCTTAATATTTTGAGAAGTACCAAAGTTCTTTTTACAGGCGGAAATCAAAGAATTCTCAATAGCCTCAAAAATAATCTCCTTATCAATACCTTTTTCTTTTTCAATACTATTCAAAGCCTCAATAAGCTCTGCACTATCCATTTTTTTATCCTCCCAAAACACTCTCAATAAATAAAAGCGGAAATACTTTACTCATTCTTGCCGCTCCATTTCCATTTCACGCTTATAATAAAAAATCCGCGTTCCACAAAAATCATCTATTTTTTCACGGATTTCTTTAAAACTCGACCGCCAGCCTACATACAGCAACATCTTTTTTATCAAATGAAATTTCCTTTCCGCTCTCCTCAATTACAATTTTATTGTCAACAAGGCCAATAAGCTTTCCCTGAAATTGCTTAACTTTATCAATAGGCTTGTATAGCTTAATATCCACAAGTCGGCCTTTATATTTTATATACTCAAAATCCTTTTTAAGAATTCTGTCAATTCCAGGTGAGCTCACCTCAAGAATATAAGCTTCCTCGATAAAATCATCTTTTTCAAGTTCCGCCTCAAAAGCCCTGCTTATAATCTCACAGTCGTCAATAGTTATACCGCCTTCCTTGTCAGCGTACACTCTCAAATATTTATTAGGGCCTTCTTTAACAAACTCAATATCGACGAGCTCATATCCGTTATCATTGATAATAGGCAAAAGCTTTTCCTCAACTTTAACCAACATATCTTTGACCTGCATTAAATCAACTCCTTAAAAAACAAAAATAGGAAATCATGTTTGATATAAAAAATCAAGAGTGGGTATCCCCACTCTTTCACACGATGTCACATTCTTTTAATTTATTATATCACCAATATTTTCTTAATGCAATAGTTTATTTAATTTATTTAAAAATTTTATATTAAATTTATCAGAACTACTCAACAGTCTAAATTATACATTCTCATAAATAACCAAAAATTTTATTAACGTTTTAGAGCTTTGTTATAAAACAGATATACGTTTCAAAATCAATATCGCGTATAAACTTACGTTATTATCACAAAATTAATTATAACGTTCTTAATAACACAAGAGTTAATATTTAATTTAATAATTGTTATAAAAATATATATCAATACATATTTTTTATAACAATTACAAATATTATATACAAGAGGTGATAACAATGAAAACTTCAAAAAAAATAAAAAACTGCTCAAATTTTAAACCTATAGATGAATATATATCTCATTACAAATATCCCTCATCTCAAAACTGCGATAAATGCGTATATTTCTCATCAAGAAACTGCGGCTTTGATATAGCGGATAATTTAGAACACGATTTAGAATTATTTTAAAGTCTCAAAATCTAGGAAGAACGAATTTAAAAAAACTATTATAATAATTTCTTTTTTAACTCTTCTAAAACGACATCTTTATATAAAAACTATTTTTCACTATATTGATAAACCTAGTACAAGGCTCTCATGACTTTAAGAGAGCCTTGACATTTCATTAACTAACGCAGTTTAATTAAAATCGCTTACATTATATTTTTCTTTTATAAGTTGTTTTATAACCGAAACACATCCTGTCACACCAACAACAGTACTATCTATAAGCATATCATTATACGCCTTTGTTCCCCACTTCTCACTTGTATAATAATTATAATAACTTGACCTTTTTTTATCTATTTTGTTGATATAATCTTTCGCCTTATCTTCATTCAAACCTTCAATATCCATAATGTGTTCTATTCTTTTTTCCAAATCCGCGTATATAAAAACATTTACACAATCTTCTTTACGTAATATAAAATTCGCGCATCTTCCGACTATTACACAGGAATTTTGGGCAAAATTTTTAATTATATCGTTTTGAACAAGATATAATCTATCGCTCATGGAAACCGTACCCGCCGCTGAAATTTTCTCACCGTAAGAATAAATACTCATCGCAATCGAATATAAAAAACTATTTGTCTGTTGTTTATCCACAGCTCTGAAAAGTTCCTGATTTATGCCCGACTTTTTCGCTTCACGTTCTATTGCCAAACGGTCGTAAAAATTTATTCCCAGGTCGTCAGCAATCTTTTTGCCTATAGAATGACCACTGCTTCCGCACTCTCTGCTAATATTTATAATTATCTTTCTGTCCATAAACACGCACCCCTTTTGTCAATTTCAATAAATTATATTTGATTATACAAACTATTTTTGTGACAATATTATTTAACTATATTTTAATTATATATCTATATTGGCAAAATTACAACTCTTTATTTGCATAAATTTATGAAATATTAAAAAAATATTTAATTATTGCTCAAAACGTGTTTTTTATCACTTTTGACATATATTTTATTTTTTTACAGTATATAAAATCAATTATAAATATAAAATTTAATCTGGAGGAATATATTTATGAAAAAAAACAGTAAATCAAAAAAAGAAAAACCATTAACAGCCGACGATATTTTAAAATATGAAATCGCGCAAGAACTTGGGCTTTCGGATAAAATAGACGAAAAAGGCTGGAAATGTTTAACCTCAAAAGAAAGTGGCAGAATTGGGGGAATTATGGCGAAAAGAAAAAAAGACAGAAATAAAAAAGATTCTGAATAACTAACATTTAAAAAATAACATATAAACCATATTATTCTTTATTAATTGTAAAACTCAGAGTGTTAGATAATCTGACTTTACCAAATCTTTTAACACTCTGAAATTACAATTCACTCATTCTATTTATTTTTTTATGATTTTTACCATAACTATTTTAATTTTTAAATAATAGTAAAATTTTAATCCGCTCTAAAAAATTAAATTTAATGAGATTTATATAATATTAATATCTTATACTCTTGACATAGCCTTTTAATAGTGGTATATTTAATAAAAACTTACTTGATAAATAAAACCCTGTTATTATTCATCAATAATTTATATAATATTTATCTCTAAATAAAATAAATTAGTTACGTTAATTATAGATAGAGGCGCATTTTTCATCAGTAACCGTCTTGATATCGCAAAGGGTATACGATAGCGGTAAAAGGGAAACTTGCCGAAGGTGAAAATTACTTTGCCAATTTTCGCCTGGTCGTCTTCGCGAATAGCTTTACGACTGTCATCTTTAGATGGAGCGCTATCTTGTACATACTATATAGGGCCTTAGCGCTTTTATTTGTATTTACAGTCGGCTTCATTGTCGGCTTTTTTTGTGCCATATTATAACGTAACAGATTTAAAATATATTAATATAATAAAATTAGGAGAGATTTAAAAATGAAAAAAGTAAACTTAGCAGTTGTCGGCGCTACAGGTATGGTCGGAAGAACCTTTCTTAAAGTTCTTGAGGAAAAACAGCTTCCTATAGATAATTTTTATGTTTTCGCCTCAAAACGTTCAGCGGGGAAACCCATTACATTTAACGGAAAAGAATATGTTGTTGAAGAACTCAAAGAAGATTCATTTGATCGTGGAATTGACATAGCGTTATTTTCAGCGGGCGGAAGTACAAG
>CAJTVH010000035.1:5017-32576 GCA_910579745.1 uncultured Clostridia bacterium
GCACCTATAGCGGCTTCAAAAGGTTGTACGGTAATCGACAACAGCTCCGCTTGGAGAATGGATAAAGAGGTTCCTTTGGTAGTTCCAGAAGTAAATCCAGAAGATATAGAATGGAATAAAGGAATTATAGCCAATCCAAATTGCTCAACAATACAAGCTATGGTCGCCTTAAAACCATTAAATGATAAATACAAAATCAAAAGAGTTGTATATTCTACCTATCAGGCGGTTTCAGGAGCTGGCTTAGGCGGATGGAAAGATCTTGAGGACGGTCTTAAAGGAGAGGCTCCGAAAAAATTTCCTCATCCTATAGCGAATAACTGCCT
This sequence comes from uncultured Clostridia bacterium, assembly GCA_910579745.1. GTDB lineage: Bacteria > Bacillota > Clostridia > Lachnospirales > CAG-274 > MGBC114079. The sequence goes on from CAJTVH010000035.1 coordinate 5,344, forward strand.
TCCCCACATAGACGTATTTACTGAAAGCGGCTATACAAAGGAGGAATTAAAAATGGTTAATGAGACAAGAAAAATTCTTCACGAGCCTAACTTAAAAATCACAGCTACAGCGGTACGTGTTCCTGTCTTTAATTCTCACAGTGAATCAATTAATATTGAATTTGAAAAACATTACGAACTTAACGAACTTATTGAGACATTGAAAAACGCGCCAGGTGTGGTTATACAAAATAACTCAAATGCGAACGAGTATCCCCTCGCTATAAACGCCGCCGGACATGACGAGGTATTTATCGGAAGAATAAGACGTGATGAAAGTGTTGAAAGCGGTGTAAATCTCTGGGTTGTCGCCGATAATATAAGAAAAGGCGCGGCGTCAAACGCTGTTCAAATTGCTGAGGTAATTATTAATAATATGCAGTGATTCTAAAATAAAAGAGGTGTTTTATATGTCTATTTTTGTTGGTTCCGGCGTTGCCATTGTAACGCCTTTTAATGAAAACGGTTCCGTAAATTACGATTCATTAGGCAAGATGATTGATTTTCAAATAGAAAATCATACAGACGCCATAATCGTTTGCGGAACAACCGGCGAGGCTTCAACCTTATCCGATGATGAGCAAATCGAAACAATAAAGTTTGCCGTTGAGAAAACAAATAAAAGAGTACCTGTAATAGCGGGTGCGGGAAGCAATGATACAAAACACGGCACTGAACTCTGTAAAAGGGCTGAAAAAGTAGGAGCGGACGCTCTTTTAATAGTCACTCCCTACTATAACAAAACAAGTCCTAAAGGATTAAAACAATATTTTGAGAATATGGCTGGAAGCGTTGATATTCCGGTTATAATGTACAGCGTAAAAGGAAGGACAGGATTAAATATACCACCAAAACTCGTTAAAGAGCTTTCGAAAGTCCCCAATATCGTCGCTATAAAAGAAGCTAGTGGTGATGTTTCTCAAGTCGCTCAAATAGCGGCGTTATGCGGCGATGATTTAGATATTTATTCTGGAAACGACGATCTTATTATTCCTCTTATGTCATTAGGCGGAAAAGGAGTAATTTCCGTCTTGGCAAATATCGCTCCCAAAAACACTCATGATATGATTGAGAAGTTTTTAAAAGGTGATGTTGACGGGGCTAAAAAACTACAACTCAGCGCCATAGATCTTATTAATAATCTTTTCAGTGAAGTAAATCCCATTCCGGTAAAAGCCGCTCTAAATATGATGGGATTAAATGCGGGGTTATATAGAGAACCTCTTATAGAAATGGAAGATGAGAATTATGAGAAACTTAAAATCGCAATGAAAAAATACGGACTTATAAGTTAAAAATATTTTATACTGTGGCAATTTGGAAAATTTTTAGTGTGAAACAATAAAATAATTCTTTAATATATTAGGTTTATTAAGGTTTGTTTGTTCATTTTTTTATTGTTTAACTATAAGATATTTTAGCTTAAATTTGTCACACGTTTGGTTTCAAGACAGTTCATAAAATACTTATGATAAAAGGAGGAATTTACATTGGTAAAAATTATAATGAACGGCTGCAATGGTCACATGGGAAAAACGATTTGCGATATTGTCTCAAAAGAGAAAAATTGTGAAATTGTCGCTGGTATAGACATTGTTGAAAGTAACGCTACTTTTCCTATGTTTACAAATGTAAACGACTGTGATATGCCCGCTGATGTAATAATTGATTTTTCAACGGCAACAGCCGTTCCGTCCATTTTAAATTATGCCGTTTCTAAAAAAATTCCAATAGTAATATGTACAACTGGTCTTTCCGAGGAAACAATAAAAATGATTGATGACGCCGCGTCTGTTATTCCCGTATTTCGTTCGGCGAATATGTCAATAGGAATAAATATTATAGCGAATCTATTAAGAAAAGTCGTAAAAATACTTGATGACACAAACTTTGATATAGAAATCATTGAAAAACATCATAATCAAAAAATAGACGCTCCAAGCGGAACAGCGTTACTTTTAGCCGATAGTATGAACGAAACAATGAATAAAAAATACGAATATGTTTACGACCGTTCTTCAGTACGCCAAAAAAGAGAAAAAAAAGAGCTTGGAATACACACTTTAAGAGGTGGAACAATTGTTGGTGAGCATTCTGTAATATTTGCGGGAAATAACGAGGTGCTTGAATTTAAACATTCCGCTTCATCAAAAGAAATTTTTGCTGTAGGCGCGGTAAAAGCCGCTCAATTTATAGCTGATAAGCCATGCGGAAAATATGATATGCAAAATTTAATGGATTAATTTTTTTGACAGATTAAATAAATTTTATAGCTTCCTATATGTTTATGAATTTCATACTATCTTTGGAAGTTATTCTTCATAAAAAATATCGGGGGACTTATTCCATGAAATCTAAATTGATACTAAGTTTTGTTTTTTTTCTAATTTCCTTTTTTATCTCAGGCTGTAATAACCAGCAAAACTTAACAGAAAATTCCCGCCAAATTTTTTCGATGGATACGGTAATGGAACTTCGGGCATATGGTGAAAATCCTGAAAAAGCGTTAGATTTAGCTGAGGAAGAAATAATCCGAATTGACAACATGTTAAAAAGAAGTAACCCTGATAGCGAAATATATAAAATAAATGAAAACGGAAAAGCGATGGTTTCTTATGAAACGGCAAATCTTATAAATTCAGCGGTTGATATATCAAAAAAAACAAATGGAGCTTTTGATATATCAATTACCCCTGTTATAGATTTATGGGGATTCTATGATAAAAAATATGATGTTCCCAATAATAAAAATCTTTCCGAGACATTAAAAAAAGTTAATTATAAAAATATAACTATAGAAAACAATATTGTTTCTTTAAAAAACGGAATGAAAATAGACCTCGGCGGCATAGCGAAAGGTTTTACGTCGGATAAAATCATGGAAATTTTTAAAAAGAATAACATAACTTCAGGACTTGTCTCGCTTGGCGGAAATGTACAAGCTTTTGGTAAAAAGCCAAATAAAGAAAAATGGAAAATCGGCGTACAAAATCCCGATGATGAGTCCTCATATATCGGTACATTGGAAATAGAAGATGAGGCTGTAATAACTTCTGGGGGATATCATAGATTTTTTGAGAAAAATGGTATAACTTATCATCACATTATTGATCCAAAAACAGGCTTCCCAGCAAAAAGCGGTGTGAAATCAGTTACCATTATAAGTAAAAACGGAACCCTCGCGGATGGTCTCTCAACTTCTCTATTTATTATGGGGCTTCAAAAAAGTATAGATTTTTGGAAAGAAAACTTAAATTTTGAATTTATAATAGAAACAGATACAAACGAAATTTATATTACCGAAGGAATAAAAAATAATTTTAAAAGTACGTTAAATTATAAAATTATAACCGTTTCTTAACTTTCCTCTATTTACAAAATAAAAATATAGTTCTACTTTATAAAAATCTATATTGTAAGACATTTATATTTTTACTTATGCGTATCATCTCTAACGATAAATATAGATAAATGTTTGTTTAAATTTATGTAATGCGTATTTGTAAAAAATTCTATATATTTAGTGAATTTTAATAGTATAATTACAGAAATAAGTTGTTAAAAAAATAAATTAATGTTATAATACAGACAGGAACTCTGGTTTTTAAGAAATTATTTTTAATTTTAAAAACCGTTTCTATAAAGAAAAAATTTATAAAGCGAGGGATTTTATAATGAACATCGAAGATATAAAAATATCGAATAATATTAAATATATTGGAGTAGACGACAAAACAATAGATTTGTTTGAAAGTCAATATACAGTACCTAACGGTATTTCATACAACTCATATTTAATATTAGATGATAAAATTGCCGTTATGGATACAGTAGACGCGAGAGGAACCGACGAATGGTTTAAAAACCTCGATAAAACATTAAACGGAAAACTTCCAGACTATCTTATTGTGTCTCATATGGAACCTGATCATGCCGCAAATATCGTAAAATTTATTGAAAAATACAAAAACTCTAAAATAGTTATTAATGAAAAAGCGCTTGCGATGATTCCTCAATTTTTTGACGTAGATTTAACTGATAAAGCGTACATAGTTAATGAGGGAGAAACTTTATGTCTTGGAAGTCATACTTTACAATTTTTTATGGCGCCTATGGTTCATTGGCCTGAAGTTATGGTTGAGTATGAACAAAGCGAAAAAATTCTTTTTTCAGCTGACGCTTTTGGAAAATTTGGAGCTCTTGACACAGACGAGGATTGGGCGTGTGAGGCGAGAAGGTATTATTTTAATATTGTTGGAAAATATGGCTCCCAGGCTAACGCTCTTCTAAAAAAAGCGTCTGGTCTTGATATATCTGTAATATGCCCTCTTCATGGACCTATATTGACTGATAACCTTGAATATTATATTGGTAAATATCTCACATGGAGTAGCTATGATCCTGAGGACGACGGCGTACTTGTAGCTTATGCCTCCATTCATGGAAATACCGCCAAAGCCGCTAAGAAAATGGCTGAAATTCTTAACGCTAAAGGAGCTAAAAAAGTGGCTGTGGCTGACCTTTCAAGAGATGATATGGCGGAAGCTGTTGAAGACGCTTTTAGATATGACAAAATGATACTTATGGCGGCTACATATGACGGTGGTGTTTTTCCATGTATGGACCATTTTATTCATCACCTTAAATCAAAAAATTATCAAAAACGCAAAGTTGGTTTTGTGGAAAACGGCTCTTGGGCACCAATGGCCGCGAAACAAATGAAATCCGTTATTGAGACATTAAAAGATATTGATATATGTGAACCTGTTATTTCAATTAGATCAGCCATGAAAGATAGCGACATAAAAAACATGGAGAAACTTGCTGACACAATATTATCATAATTCATATGTAGTAAAAATTTGTGAAACACTCCGTAAAAAAAATCACCTCATTCGCTTATAAAAGTTATTTTGAGGTGATTTTTTTATAAAATTAATGTAACAATATAAAGTTACTCAATTCCAAATTACTTAATATCTCTGTTTATAGTACCGTTTTTAAGGCAAATATTAATAAATCTATTAATATTTGCCGAAAGTTCAGAATCTTTTTAGTAGCTAAACAATACTCTTGATGAACGAAATAGTCTTTTATGTAACCGCGATTTTCTATTTTAAAATTATGAGAATTGATTTATAAACACAAAAAATGTCTACAATTCCTGATTCCATAGCACTGGAAATAACTGAATAATCTCCAAACTGGTCAAATAATATTATTCCTTTCTCATTAAATAATGTAACGATTACACTATCAACTTCTCCCAAATCAAGAAGCTCCGTTCTTGTCGCCGTCATTACAACTTCAAATTCACCATCATTATACTCAAGATTTTGAGCTAACTTTTTCGTGAGTTCGACTTCCATTCTGGTATATGTTCCTGAAACCTTATCTTTATAACTAAAACCAATAACCGAATCCTTAATACCAACTTTAAGAACTTTAAACTGTTTCCTCACAAACGGTAAATATTATCATCAAAATAAAATTACTTTTTTACTCTCATATTATTAATCAATCTATCCTCTTTTTATTGTTTTTAATTTTAAAACGTCTTAAAAAATAAATATACGAAAATTTTAAAATAGTAACGGCAACTTAAAAGCTATACAAATATAAAAATTTTTAATTATAAAATTATTTTTAACAAAATTAATTAAAGTTTTACACATAATTTTTTTAATAAAGCAGAAAATAAAAACAGTGTTATTAGCCATAAATATACTTTATAAATAATCTGTTTATTTTTCCGCTAATTTCACAATTTTTTCCATATCAGTAATTAATCTACGAGAAAAATGCTCCGCTTCTTTTAATATTCGTTCCGCCTTTGAATAATCCCCTCTATTTAATGAAGCTATAACATCAGCGCCATATTTATGAAACCTTTCATGTTTACTTCCAAGCTCATTCCATATTTCAGTAATCTCAGATATATTAGGCTTTACAGAATGATAAAAATGCCCAAATCCACATTTTGCCGAATCAAGCTGTAACGGAGCTACTTTTCTCTCCTCAACCATATTCCTTAAATTATTAAGCCATATATTATGAGCCTCAACAGCGTTTCTGACATGTTTCGCAAATTCTCTGTTCTCTAGCCTAAAAAATGAGTCTCCTGTCATTGAGCCCATTCCCTTTACTGTTTGGTCAAGCGTTTTTTCTATATCAACAACAGGCTCGATTGACTTCTTTAAATGCTGAATAATCGTATCCATAAAACCCATACTGTCACCCAGCTGTTTTTCCATTTCTAACATAGAATTATTAATTTCTTTGCTGACAGAAGCGATTGAATTAATCGAACTGCTAACTTCTGAAACATGCTTTTGATTCTCGTCATTTAATTCCCATACATTTTTTATTTTTTCTGTCATTATCTTAAGAGCGTTTATTGTATTTTCAACACTTTTAGTACTTTCTTGCGAAGCTATTTTTATGCCGTCTACAAACTTACCCATTGTTCCCGTCATTTCCTGGGTTTGTCTTGACAATTTTCGTATTTCCTCAGCCACAACCGCAAACCCTTTTCCAGCTGCCCCCGCTTTTTCAGCCTCAATAGCCGCGTTTAGCGATAAAATATTTGTCTGTAAAGATATAGAATCTATGCCTTCAATTACGCTATTAATACGATTAATAAGATTAAACAAATTATCCATATTTTTTTGCATTTCCATAGAAATCTCAATAGTTTTGCTTGAAAGCTCTTTTACCGCTGTTAAATCACTCTGCCCAGACTCTATCTTTTTATTTACTTTTTCTGTCTCAGAAGAAAGTTTAACAATTGTGCTCGTCATCTCATTGTGTTTATTATTTGATTCTTCAGATACAGTAGAACCATCAGAACCAGCTCCAAAAATAGCCTCAGTGGCTTTTGATATATCATGAGATATACCTATAATTTCTTGAGTAAGATGATTCATCGTTAAATCTAAAGAACTTATTTGCATAACAGCTTTAAGATTTTTCTCAAAAACCTCTAAAAATTTTTCTCTTCCGAATAGTAGCCGTTGATAAACATCGTTTAATTCCGGTTCTTGAGAATAGTCGTCTTTTTTCAACTCCGCTAACGATTTTATAAGTGAATTTTTTTTTCTCAAACTTAACATTATTATAACCTCTTTTCTTTTATTTACTGGGAAATATTAAAACTTTGATTTTTTCGGCACTAACTCATTTTTGAAATACTCGGATTTTAGTTCACATATCAATAACTAAAAAAATCATGATTTATCAAAGAAATCAAAAAATAACTTAAAAACCCCGAATTTTCACAATCTAAAATTATTTTTGACAACTAAAATTAATCAACATTTTCTTAACAGTCAAAAAATTGGACGTTTTTTACATTTTAGGTCAAAATATCTATACAGCCAATTACTTTTTCAGCGCAGAATGTCGGCAAAAATTTAAGCTGTATCGGCATTTTTTGCTTTGTAAAAGACTGCTCATTTCTCTTGTCGCCCAATTTATGGTGAATATTCCATACTTGTAGAAGAGAAAGAGTCTATCCCTGACGAGGTTAAATTGATAGTGGCCTCCTATTAATGCACACATTATATCATATTTAAGTTTATAGGTCAAGGATTATAAGATGTGTATTAAATAAAGACTGTCAAACAGTTATTAACAGGTTATATACTTATCAATAGTAACCTATTAATAAGACTATGCTTTTATGACAGCTAATCTTACCATATATAAATAAAACTTTTTATTTATTTTTTGTAAAGTATGCTTGACATTAATTAACTATGTGCTATAATAATTATGTAAAGCATACTTTACATAGAAATGGAGGCATAGCTATTGAAAAATAATCTTGAAAAAATTCGTAAGGAAAGGGGGATAAGCCAAGAACACCTCGCAAACGCGTTATCAGTATCTCGTCAAACGATCAGTTCTCTGGAAAACGGAAAATACAATCCTTCAATTTTATTAGCGTTTAAAATCGCAAAATACTTTTCAATACCCATAGAAAAAGTTTTCATTTATGAGGAGGAATAATTATGAATTTAAATAAAAAGCTTTTATTGTATATTATTTTTAGCTTAATTGGCTTTGGTATATTTATTGGAACATTATTTAAAAATTTTAATGATTCATTCTGGAGCTCATTTGGAATAGGAATTATTTTTTGTTCAATTATTAATATATATAAAATTTTCAGATATAAGAACGACGAAAATTACGCAAAAAAAATAACTATACAAATTAATGATGAGCGAAATAAATTTCTATCCGAAAAAGCTAAATCAATAGCGTTTTACTTTTATATTCTTATTATGGGAGTAGGCGTTTTTGTTTTTAGGATATATAACTATTATATAATAAGCCAAACCTTAGCCTATTCGATATGCTCTTTAGTACTCTTATATTATTTAAGTTATTTTATAATCAGAAAAAAATATTAATTTTTTATAATTTATAAAATATTTTAACACTATTTAATTAAAAATATTTTTTGAGTAAAAATTTGTAAGCTTTTAATACTTATATAAAATTTTCGGGCATACCTATATATAATTCTTCTTTAAGAATAATTATATTAATAACAGCTAAATTTATATTACAAAAAAGACCAACTATATAAAAATAAAGAAGAAATTTATTTACCTTCACACTTATCAAAATTTCAAAGAAGCACAAAGCATAGTATTTCCGGAATTGCCTCATAGCAGACTGGTAATATTTCCAGATCGTGGTATTGCTATAACAGATGCGTTTCATCTCATCCTGTATCTGCGCAATCAGTTGATTTATAATGACTGTGTTTTGTTCCATAGCAAAATGCGTCCATAATAATATACTAAGCAGACATTGACCTGTCTGCTTAGTATATTATTATGGACGCATTGTTTTTGTGAGAAAAATATTATATAGAATTTTATTACCTGTCCAATGGAATATCAACAAAATACTTAGACTTTGGCAAAACTATTATACCAAATTATTTTGTGGAAACTATTGAAATACCAAGATTGCTCTACAAGTCTATGTATAATATAAAATTCGATATAACTATTTTTATACTAAATTTAGTATAATCCTGGCAAACGGTGTTTATGGTTACTAATAAACGAATTTAACTGCGTTATTCATTTGAAAAATTTTATTCAATTTTTACTTGTCTAGAAAATTTCCCAAGCCCTTAAAAATAACAAAAAATTATTATTTTTTTAGATTCTTTACATCCGCTAAAATATAAAGATCAGATACTTATATTATTGACTTTAGAAAAATTTATATTACAATTATGAAAACAAATAATCTATATTTATTCTTCTTACAACAAATTTTTATATTTATCTTTTCTGATTTTGGAAGTTTTAAAATCAGTCAGTTTTTTTATTTTGTATAATCTATATTTTAAATATTTCATTAGACCTGTTCAATAACTTATTTGCCTACGATTGACAAAAGATTTTTGCGGCAGATAAATCATAATTTTTTGCATAAGATACTTGGAAAGTCCTTTAAGAAAATTATACAAAGTATGATAGAAAAAACTCTATACCGCATAGGTTATTGAACATTTCTAATAGTATAAGATTATATTTTTTATCAAAAAAATTAATAATTTAGGGCATAATTATAAATAAACAGGCCTTTGTAATTGAGTTCTAATTTATATCTAAATATTTCGTTGATTGTCAATATATTTATCATATGATAAAATTTTATTGATATAAAAGTACTGAGCGTATCTGAAAACTATCATAAGCATTTTATTATAAATATGGCAATAATAATTGAAACCTTGCTGTAACAAAATATCGAGGGGGAAAAATTTAATGCTTGACAGAGAAAAAGTTGGAAAAGCAATTTCAAGACAAAGAAAAATAAAGGGAATGACACAGAAACAGCTTGCGGACTTATTACATGTTTCATATCAGGCAGTTTCAAGATGGGAGCAGGGAAACAATCTGCCGTCAGTAGATATAATTTATGACATTGCTCAAATACTTGATACTACCGTTGATTTTTTGTTAAATGAGCCTTCAAATGAAAGAAAAATTATCAGTTATATGGATACAGGTTTGGATGTTAAGAGACTTCATATGATAAAAGATAGATTAAGTAATCTTGTGACTAAAAATGATATGCTGCTTCATACGAGATATAGCGACCCTGTATTTTTTAAACTGGACACATCAGGAATGGATGATCCTGTATGTATATTTGCAAATCATGTTCCTGGTTCTAAGGAACGTTTTGCGATGGAAAATGGTTATGACAGGGAAATATGCGTTGATTTGGTGTCAAGTGCAACTAATAATCTAATACGCTTTGGAGTAAAACCATTTATTTTACAGGCTAATATTGTTTGCGGAAATAATGATGGCAGTCAAATTCTTATAATGGGCGAAGCTTTCAAAGAAGCCTGCAAGAATAATGGCATTTTATTTGCTGGATTTGAGGTAGCGGCCCAAGCGGTAAATTACCATACGAATGAATATAAAATAGGTGCTTCAGTCATAGGAGTCGTTGACAGGAAGAAAATAATCACAGGAAACAGAATAATGGAAGGCGATATTATTATAGGATTGCCTACAGAAGGCATATCATCAATAAGCTATCCTTTTGTAAAAGTAATACTTGACAAAAGACCTGACATATTATACACAAAAATTAACAAGCGTAATGTTTTTATGGACGAATTAATGAAACCAACCGCTTGCTATGTAAATATAATGAATGAGCTTAATGAACAAAATCTTATAAATGGCGTTTTTAGTATCGACAGGTCATTATTCAATCGAAGGTGCTATGATACAATGCCTAATGGTCTTGGCGCAAGCATTTCTGTTTCAAGAATACCGATTCCCTCACTGTTTCAATATATATATAATTTGAATATGATGGACAAGGAATGTTTTTTAGATAATTTTTCACTTGGTATTAACATGCTGATAGTAGTACCGAAAGCACAATGTGATAAGGCGGTAAAAATTATTGAAAAATATCATAAATGCTATATTATTGGAAAAATAGAAAAGGATGATGAATATCCTGATGCAAAAGTATGGATGGAGGGAACAGTAAAGTGGTAAAAGCAGGTTTACGTAATAGTTATTTATTGCTATTGTTTATAATATTTTCGTTTATTTTGAGTGAATCCATTATCATGGGAAATGATTTTATCGCTGAAGCCACAGATATGATGCTTTCTGGTCAAAAGATATATTTCTCTGATTTTATCACACCATTACTTTGTATGATTGCGCTGGGAACATTATCCGCATATTTAAAAAGTATTTTCGGAAAGTATTATAGCTCAATAGTACAAAGGGACGTACGTATATCACTTGGAAAACATTTACTAAAACTACCTTTTTCCTATTTTGATGAAAAAGGGACCGGAAGTATTATTACAAGACTAATATCTGATATAGAGGAAATGGGAAGGTTTTTCTCTGAAATTCTTCCCAATCTTCTTATAAATATTATTACAGTAATGACAGCCACTATATATTTAATCCAAATGGACATAATGCTGATTGTTATACTGTTCGCAAGCTATCCAATTATGTTGATTGTAGCTGATAAATTATCAAAAAAATTGGCTGAACTTACAAAAAAACTACGTACTCATATGGATGAGTGTACAGAAAAAACTTATGACGCTATTCAAGGTATTGCGGTAGGCAGAAGTTACAATCTTTATGAAGTACATAAACAAAAAATTGATACTGTTATTGACAATATGGTGTCTCAGGCATGTAAAAGTACACGAATATCATCACTTGGCTGGGTATTAAAAAATGTAATTACAACAATTCCTGTAATATTCTGTTATCTTTTTGCGCTGTATGAAATAACGCAAGGTAGAATTACTGTCGGAGAAATGCTTGCTTTTACGGTAATACTTAACAGAATTTTATATCCTATTGGAGAGATTGTTTTCTGCGCAAATGATATTCGAGAGATTGGGGTTTCACTAAAAAGAATACAAGAAATATATAGTCGGCTGGAAGAGAAAAAAGGCGGAGATATACATAATATACCTGAAGATACCAGAACAGCTCCCGTTGTTGAATGGAAAAATATTGATTTTTGTTACGATAGAAGTAAAGAGCGTCATATTTTAAATGGAATGAGTTTTTCCGTTAAAGCAGGTGAGCAAATAGCTTTTGTTGGAGGTTCCGGAGAAGGAAAGACAACTATTTTTAAACTGCTTTGCGGTTTTTATGAAAAAAATAATGGACAATACAGACTTTTCGGGCATTTTTTTGAAAACTGGAATTTGGAAACGGCAAGAAATTGTTTTTCAGTAGTTTCACAAAATGTATTTTTATTTCCGGAAACAATTAAACAGAATGTAGCCTGCGGAAAAGAAAACGCTACAGATGAAGAAATTATAGAAGCGTGTAAAAACGCTAATATTCATAATTTTATTATGTCTCTTCCCGAAGGATATGGAACTCTTGTCGGAGAACGTGGCGTACGTCTTTCAGGAGGGCAAAGGCAGAGAATTTCAATAGCGAGGGCTTTTTTAAAGGACGCTCCTATACTTCTTTTGGACGAACCGACCTCCTCTGTAGATATTGATGCGGAGCGGAAAATACAAGATGCTATCGAACGAATATCAACAGGAAAAACAGTGATTATTATAGCACACAGACTTTCTACAGTAAAAAACGCGAAAAGAATTTATGTAGTCAAAGAAGGAAAAATAGTGGAAATGGGAAATCACGAGGAACTTTTGGAGAGAGACGGAATTTATGCTGATATGTATATAAAGGGATAAGGAGTTGTCAAAGAATGGTTAAAACTTTTTTTCGTTTTATGCTGATAATGGGTGACAGACTTCCTATATATTTAGGAGCTATTTTACTTTCTACCATAGGAGACGCAGGGCGTAAAATAGCAAGCTCATATTTGATTAAAGATATTATTACAGCCGCTCAAACTGATAATACCAATAATATTCTTTGGATTGTGTTTATAAATTTTCTTGTATTTGTGCTTGGCTTGCTTTTATGGCGTTTCAGTATTATACATTATAATATTGAGGGGAGAATCGGCGTTGGAAAGATGCAAAAGCTTGTATTTTCAAAAGCTATGCGCCTGCCTATGTCATATTATGAAAAGAAGCATAGCGGTGATTTTATGTCAAGACTGATTTTTGATACACAAAGAGCCTCTGATATTTACACTTCAAGACTCCGCAGATTTCTTTCGGCTATAATTTCCACCATTATATATCTTATTCCAATGTTTTATTTAAACTATGAACTTACTTTTTGTCTGATAGCTATAAGTCTGATAGCTTTTGTGATAAATGGTCTTTTCGCTAATCCTATGAAGAAGGCACATAAGCGTCTTTCTAATAAAAACAGTAAAATGATTGAAAAGCTAACAAATATTTTATCAGGTATGGAACTGATAAAAATTTTTCCCATTAGTTTAAAATTGTCAAAAGAATATGAAGTCGCCAACAAGGAATATTTTCATATTCAGAAAAGCACAAATCAACTGTCAGCAGGACTTGAATGCGTAAATTGTATGTTTGATTTAGTAGGAGCTTTGGCGTTTTTGGGACTTGGTATATGGTTTGTGTCAATGGAAAGAATAAGTCTTGGAGAACTAACAGGTCTTTATGCGCTGTATGGAGCGTTTCGCAATGTTTTTTCTGAGATAGGTTTGTATTTTCCTCAGATAATAGATTGTATTGCTAACGTTGAGAAAATTTTTGAGTTTCTTGATATGGAAGAGGAACCAGAACAATGGGGATTTGAAACTTATAATAATAAGACAGCGGTTGTGGATAAAGATATTATATTGTCTATGCGAAATATTAGCTTTGAGTATAATGATGGCAGAAAAGTTTTAGAAGATTTTTCAATGGAAATTAAAAAGGGAAGCTTTACGGCTATTGTCGGTGCGTCTGGCTGTGGAAAAAGTACACTTGCGAAACTTCTGCTGGGATTTTATCCATTAGGAAAAGGCAGCATGTTTATAGATGGTAAAGAGTATTCAAAGTTTACTTTAAGGGAAGTAAGAGACCGAATTTCTTATGTTCCACAAGAACCTTATCTTTATAAAACTACCATTAATGAAAATATAGCATATGGAAGATATTGGGCAAGCCAAGATGAAATAGTAGCGGCAGCAAAAGCGGCAAACGCTCATAACTTTATTATGAAATTGCCAAATGGATATAATACCGTGCTGGGCGAACGTGGCAATACTCTGTCAGGCGGTGAAAAGCAACGTATAGCGATTGCTCGCGCGATTATTAGAAATACGCCTATTATTATACTTGATGAAGCTACCTCCGCGCTTGATAATGAATCTGAAGCACTTATACAAGAGGCGATAAAAGCCTTAAAAGGTAAACACACTATACTTATGATAGCTCATCGACCAAGCAGTATTATATCGGCCGATATAATAATTAAAATAAGAGGATAGAATTAATAAAACAATTATCACAATAAATGATAATTTATTTGTAAATTTTAAACTTCAAAAATTTTTATTGAAAATGTTATTATGAACAAAATAATTGATTATTATAATAATTATGTTGAGAATGGGAAATTATTTTGTGATTATAGTCATCATATTGAATAGTTGACTACTATATATTACTTTGATAAACCGATACCTGATAACAGCAAAATTTTTAATGGTTGCATCGGAACAGTAAATTACGCGTTTAAACAAGCTGAACAAAGTCACAATGTTGTCGCAAATGATATTGCCTCATAATGTAAATATTATAATAGAAAAGCAAAATAAAAATACAATACTAAAAAATATTTTTGTTGGAGATATTTATGATAATAACCATTATGACAATAATTATTTTGATATAGTTCTTTATATAGGAGCATTTTATCATTTAAACGAAAATATGCGCTATAAAGGTATGGAACAATGTTTAAGACTTTTAAGGTCAACCTGTATTTTGATTAATTCTCATATCCTGCTGGCCCTGTAAGCTGTACAACGTCCTATTGAGAGTTATACATATAATACATCTTAGGCTATCCCAGCATTCTTTGTCATTTTCACTCAATAACTATATAAAAACGGCGTAAAATCTTAAATATAGACTTTACACCATTTTTATTTATAAGTTTATACTTTATTATGATACATTATTATTCACTTGTCAAAGACTGTTTTTGATAAAGTTTGCGTTTAAATCCAATTTCCTTTAAAACTGTATCTGCAATCGCGGCTTTTGAGACAGGTTCTAAACACTCTAAAATACTTAACCGACAAAACACTACCACATTTCCTTTTATTGTTTGCTATATAACCGTCCCCAATGTAATTTATTAATAAAGTAATTTTCGTAATACTATATCAATAAAAAGTACATACCTTCCCTACACTCTCTAACTTGTAAACTGAATTATACCATTCGCTATTCCTATAGCGCAGTTTTGCCGAAAAGATTCCGTAGCGAGTAAAGTAGCTTCCCTCGGGTTCGATAAAAACGCTAGCTCTACCAAAGTGGCAGGCATTAAAGTAAGCCTTAAAACAGCTAAATTCCTCGCTTTCACCCCTAAATCCACAAGTTCTGTCTGCCTTACAAGAGCGGTATTTACAGTTTCAGCGAAACGCTGAGCGACTGTCCTGTCTCTGTAATAAAAAGATTCCGATCCGTTATAAGATGTATTTGTCGCTGAATTGCAATGTATACTTACAAAATAATTAGCTCCCCATAAATTGGCAAGCCTCGCCCTTTCCGCAAGACTTACGTTTATATTTGTTCTTCTTGAATAGTTTACCTCATACCCTCGTTGCGTCAAAATATTTCCAAGCCTTAAAGCTACGTCTAAATTAACTGTCGCTTCCTCAAGTCCTGAAGCGGCTATCGCTCCGGGATTATCTCCTCCGTGTCCCGGGTCTATAAATATTTTCATTTCGCAACCTCCATTTTCATTATATATAATTGTATTAACTGAATTTTAATTTTATTATTAAATTATCGTTTATAAATTTTTTAAAGCCAATAAACAAAAAATCAAAAAGATGAAAACTGAAAAGTATTTTATAAAAACAACGCAATCTGTATTGGCTTACACTAATATGAGAAAAATGATTTTAAATATCCAGTCTTATTTATTTTTAAATCTATTTCCCTACTCTTTTAATCACCTTTAAAATAATTACCTCTCTTATCTTCAAATCAACTTGTATATTTACATAAAATATTAACCTATTAACATTACATTTCTTTAATTATTAATAAAAATCTCCCCAAATTATATAACTTGCTTATATTTCTTAAACCATTATTCTTTTCATTAAAATGTATCTGAAAAGCATTTCATCAGTTGTTAAAACTTTGTAAATAATAAACATATTACACACAATAAAATAATCAAAAAATTTTCATTTAAAATACAATCTCAAAACAACAGATTTTATTTTTATACATATTTTAGCTATCAGATACATTAACGATAAATATTCAAATTATAAACTTAACATCAGCAACGTTTTTTTGATATTATTTCCTCTACAACATCGGCAATTTCACCTATAATATTTTCACAATTTTTATCATTAAATTCTTTTTTTAAAGACATACAATTAATGGAATGTTTTTCATTTAAAACACTTAATAATTCCATCCTGCATTTCTTTGCCGTATTTTCATCAAAAAGTAATCCAAAAACCATAATGCCTGAAACAATTACACTGCATATATTTCCCACACCAAATCCATTATTTACAGCGGCGCAAAGTTTTAAAGATTGTTTTGAAATAGGTACACCATAAACAGACTCACAAGCTTTTAAAAGACACTGAGAGCAATTAAATCCCCTGTTATAATAATATAAGGCTTTTTCCCTAAGCATAAAACTCCTCCTTTCAAGTACATAATAATTTGAAAATTATATATTAATTGTTAAAACAGTATAAATAGTAAATTTTCTCAAAATTATAGGTATGCTTTTTAAATTAAAAAACATTTAAAAAATATAAATGTATTATATAATGAAATAATCAAAAAAATTTTCATTAAAAAATATATTCCCAAAACCTCCGATTTTATTTTTTAATATCTCAAACATTATAACGCATTGTTTGTAAAAAATAAAAACTATTCAAACAAACAATGATTTTCTTCAGTTTCTTTTATTTTTTATAACTTTTTCTTTATACTCTAATTTTCAAACACGCTTTAACAGGTATTTATTAAAGCCCAAAATATTGTTTAAATTTTATCTACGTTTTTAAATAACAAAGCTGTTATAAATTCAAATATTTTTTATAGCAAATGAATTTTTAAACACGCCCTAATATTACTATATGTTAAAGCGATAACCCTTTGTCAATTATAAAGAAAGTTCATAATAAATTATTTTTTTATAATTTTTTGTATGTACTATAATTTTTACACACTATAAAACTTCATTTTATAATATATACTTAACAAATAACATATAAAATTCGATTATTTATAAAAATTATCAACCCACCCTATAAAACGCAAAACACAAACTAATCGAAATTATTACGATAATATATTATAATTTTACTTATTAAATGATGGTGTGTCTAAAAATCACATTTTATAAACATCACTTAAAACTTGATTTTATAAAAAACGTCTATAAAATTAAAATTTCATAATAAAAAATTATTTTTAATTTTTATATAACACTCCATAAAATTTATTTATTCAATAACCGGATATAATTTTTTTAACTTTTTTCTGTCGTTGGATATAGTAACCCTCCAATTTACCTTACAATATCTTTTGCTTCGTTCGGAAGACTTATGACGAAACATAAGCTTCTATTTTATCTTTTGTGACAAAATATTTATGTAGATATTGACAGCTCATAATTACAATTTCAATCTCTGCCATATCAAACCAGCTCGCGTGTTTTGTAGTATAATGAATTAGAGCTTATCGGCTAATCTTCGTGTTTTCACTATTAAAAAAGCCGCATATAAAGACACTATAGAATGTGTATTAAGATATATATAATTAAAACAATTTTTTCGTAATTTATATAATATTCATCAGCAAGAAATTTATTTTCGTGGTCTCAATTTTTAATCACCTTAAAAATATCTTAATATAATTTTATTGAAATATTAAACTTTATGGAGTACTAAGGCGTATCTGGAAAATATATAGAAGAACTTCTTAATAATCGATTGATTATTCTTTACGCGTTTTAAAAAAGAGAAAATATTAATCATGTATATTCTGTAGCGGGAATATAACCCCACAATTCATAAGTATAGTCCCTTATATTTATTTCGTAAAGAACAATTATATAATTTCAACATATATTAAAAATATCAGAGTAGCGGTTCCGCTAATACTCTGATATTTAAAAACTTTTTTAGCCTTTGTATTAATCACGTAAAGATAATATATTGAACTTAGGCAAATATAGAGAGGGGCTTTAAGTTATGAACTATTATAGTTTTAACAATCGAAACAATAGAAATAACAATAACTGCAATAATATAGGACCTACTGGTCCTACCGGACCAAGAGGATGCTGTGGTTGCAGAGGTTCTCAAGGGCCTACTGGCCCTACTGGCTTAACCGGCCCCACCGGTCCTACCGGCTTAATTGGTCCCACTGGTCCGAAAGGCGCTACCGGCCCCACCGGCTTAACTGGTCCTACTGGCTTAACTGGTCCTACCGGCTTAACTGGTCCCACCGGCTTAACTGGTCCTACTGGTCCCACTGGCTTAACCGGTCCCACCGGCCCCACTGGTTTAACCGGTTCTACTGGTCCTACCGGCTTAACTGGTGCCACCGGCCCCACCGGCTTAACTGGTCCTACTGGTCCCACTGGCTTAACCGGTCCCACCGGCCCTACTGGTTTAACTGGTCCCACTGGTCCTACCGGCTTAACTGGTCCCACCGGCCCCACCGGCTTAACTGGTCCTACTGGCTTAACTGGTCCTACCGGCCCCACCGGCCCCACTGGTCCTACTGGCTTAACCGGTCCCACCGGCCCTACTGGTTTAACTGGTTCCACCGGCCCTACTGGTTTAACTGGTCCCACTGGCTTAACCGGTCCCACCGGCCCTACTGGCTTAACTGGCCCTACCGGCCCCACCGGTCCAAGAGGCGCCACTGGTCCTACTGGTCCCACCGGCCCTACTGGTCCCACTGGTCCGAGAGGCGCCACTGGTCCTACTGGTCATTACGGTTTAACCGGCGCTACCGGTCCTACTGGCCCTACGGCGAAATCGGGATTAGAAAATTATGCTTCATTTTACGCGTTAATGCCGCCGGATAATTCCGATAGTATCGACGCTGGTTCCGATATAAATTTCCCAAAAGAGGAAACTTTAAACGGAACTTCTATAAGTAGAATTAATGATAGTACTTTTCAACTTGGAGAAATTGGCGCCTATCAAATTAATTTCCGAGTTGCTGTAGATAATTCAGCTCAACTAGTTTTAGTGCTAAATAATCAGGAATTAGATTATACTATAACAGGAAAAAATGGAACCAGTTCTCAGATAAGTGGTAACTTTTTAATAACAACAACTCAAGAAAATTCTACATTGTCTTTAAAAAATCCTTCAAATAGTACCAAACCAATTACCTTAACTCCATCTTTAGGAGGAACTTCACCTATTTCCGCTAATATTACTATTATTCAAATATCTTAAAACTAATAATTTTACTGATTTTAACATGTATTTAGCGATAACATTAAGTGGGAGATTATACTCCCACTTAATGTTATTATCAAAATTCAACTCATATAAATAAATTTGTAAATTTTTGTATTATAAAAACTATTTATTTAGTTTTCAAAATCGTTATAATTTATACCAAATTCTAATAAATATATAGTTTTATATTTATTAGAATTTTGCGATAATATCTTGTAAAATATAATGAAAGGGCGTATATACATTGAGTAAACCTTTAATTTCTATATACGGTATATACAAAAACGAGGAAAATGTTATAGAACGTTTTTTAAATTCTGTAAAAACAGCTGATGAAATAGTACTTTGTGACACAGGTTCCTCAGATCAAACAAATAATATAATAAAAATGTTTAAAGCAAACAATCCCGGAGTTAATTTAAAAACATTTCAAATTTACATTTCTCCATGGAGATTTGATGACGCGAGAAATACATCTTTATCTTTGGTAAGTCCTAACACAGACATATGCATATCTCTTGATATGGATGAATACCTTCCCGATAATTGGAAAAGTATTATTATAAATGAATACGACGAAAATATATCTTTGTATTGTCACAAATTTAAAACTTTTTGGCCAAATGGAGAGACAACTGAACATCTACATCAAAGAATACATTCAAGATTTGGATATACATGGAAACTCCCCGTACATGAGATTTTAGAATACAGCAGCGAAGAAAAAATTAAATTTCTTGATGAGTTTTATATATTTCAAAAACCAGAGAAAAAAGATACAAGAAAAAATTATCTTACTCTACTTGAACAATCAGTTAAAGAAAGAAATGATATTTGGAAGTCATGGAGCTTTTTGGCCAACGAATATCTATCTGAAGGAAAAATAACTGAATCGCTATATGCCTTAGATACAGCCATAAAAATACAAAACAGCGACAAAGCGTTCTTATACACACAAAAATATCATATTTATAAATTTATAAACGATATTGATAAAGCATACTTAAACTTAAATACAGCCATTCTTTATTTACCTAATAGAAGAGAATTATATGTTGAGAAAGCTAAATTTTTAAGTGAGCAAAAAAAATATACAGAAGCTTATTTTACCCTTTTAAAAGCTGAAAGAATTAGTGATAAAATAATTGATTACCATTACAATACTTTCGCCTGGGGAGACTCATTTAATAATTTTAAGGAAAAAGTATATGAACTCGCTAAAAAGGAGGGCTTCTTTTTATGAATAAACTGAAAATCGCCGTATACGCCATTTGTAAAAATGAGGAACATTTTGTTGACAGATGGCTTGAATCAATGAAAGAAGCTGATGAAATTTATGTAACTGATACTGGTTCCGATGACTCTACCTCACAAAAGCTTATAAAAGGAGGAGCTATAGTAAATCATGTCAAACTTGGTTTTTGGAGATTTGATACAGCGAGAAATATTTCTCTCAGTTTTGTTCCTTTAGACGTTGACGTATGTGTATGTACCGATCTTGACGAAATACTTGAACCAGGCTGGAGAAATTATATTGAGGAAGTTTGGGAAAAGAATATTACCACGAGATTAAGATATAAATATACTTGGAGTTTTAATCCTGATGGAACACCCGGTGTAACATTTTTGTATGAAAAAATTCATTGCAGACAAAATTTCAGATGGATTCATCCTGTTCATGAGATACTACAATATTACGGTGAAAAACCGGATTCTTATGCCTTTAATGAAAATATTCAGCTAAATCATTTTCCAGATCCATCCAAATCAAGAGGGCAATATCTGGAATTACTTGAACTTTCCGTTAAAGAAAGTCCAGATGACGATAGAAGCACTCATTATCTAGGCAGGGAATATATGTATTATGGTATGTGGGACAAATGCATTAATACCTTGAAAAAACATCTCGAAATGCCAAAAGCTGTTTGGAAAGATGAGAGATGTGCTTCTATGAGATATATAGCAAGAGCTTTTGAAGCCAAAGGTGATATTATAGAAGCCGACAACTGGATGTATAAAGCTATAGGAGAAGCGCCTTACCTTCGTGAACCTTATATTGAGGCTGCTAAGCTCGCTTACAGTCAAAATAACTGGGAAAAAACTTATTTTATGATTATTGAAGCCTTAAAAATAAAAGAACGAAACGGAACTTATATAAGCGAGTCTTATTGCTGGGATTACACTCCTTATGACCTTGGCGCTATAGCCGCCTATAATTTAGGATTAAAAAAAGAAGCTGTTAAATTAGCGGAAAAAGCTGTTTCTTTAAATCCTACAGATAAACGATTAATTAATAATCTTAAAATAATCTCAGACAATTAAACCTAAAACGTATTAAAAAATAATAAATCAATATTTTAACAATATATTTTTTGCTTCTATTTCAAATTTTATGTAAACGCTAAAAATTAATATATTAAAAACAAGGGTAGGATAAAGCAAAAGTTTCTACCCTTATTTTATAGTATAACCTAATATAAATATTATCAATATTTATTGAATTATATTTTTCAACAATTATGAAAAATAAACAGTATACGCACAATTTTATTAAAAATTTATAAATATTAAAATTATAGCTAAACAGAACACCTCTGGAAAACAATCCTACGCAATCTATAAGATATATAGTCAAGAAACTGAAAAACAAACAAGTCTGTCGGACAAAAATCCTTTTATTACTTTTCAAGTTTGTTGACTATACAGTAAAATATTTGTTACTGCTTTCTACTTCCGATAGAATCTTTCTAATTGATAAACAGCAAAATTTTAAAGAAAGTCATCAAACATAGTTTTTAAATAAGATATTTCTTTTCAAATATACTGTTTTTCGCACACTCAAACATATGGCTAAACTCTTTACACATTTTAGTATTAATAACTGACAAAAAATAGATTTTAACAATTTAAATTGTTTTTAAAAAAACTCAAAAAATTTTTTCCTATAATCTTGTACGCGATTTTTTCTCCAAAATAATTTTTTATTTCATAAAATAATTTGTATACATCAGAAACATCTTCAATTCCATCAGGAACTTCATCAATTCCATCAAAATCACATCCGAACCCTAAGACATTTTCACCACCAACATTTATAATGTGATCTATATGTTTAATTACAGATTTTATATCAGCGTTTCCATTATCCTCAAGAAAATATGGATATAAATTTATCCCTATTATTCCATTTCTTTGTGAAATTTCTCTAATTTGCGTATCAGTAAGATTTCTCAGATGCCCACACATTTTTTGTGAATTTGAGTGACTAGCGATAAAAGGTTTTTCAGATATTTCACAAATATCATAAAATCCTTTTTCATTTAGATGAGAAACATCAATAATTCCACCTAAATTATTTATAACTTTTACGGCTTTTTTTCCAAAAGGCTTTAAACCATTAGTACTTTTCGTCACCGCTCCAAAACCAAGTTCATTTTCATAATTCCATGTTATTGTGAAAATTCTAACCCCCTTGTCAAAAAATTTATAAATATTAGTTATATCTCCCCCAAAAGCCTCACACCCTTCAATCCCTAAAATCCCACTTATTTTTTTATTTTCCATATTTTCCCGTAAATCACAATAACTTTTGGCAATTGAAATATAGTTGCGATTTACTAAGACTTCTTTTTTAAAAAAATTAATAGCCTCCATGGAATAAAAAAAAGGATTTAATAATTTTCCCTTTTCAAGCCAAATAGAAAAAACCTGAATCGGTGAATCAAAACTTTTAAATCTCTCAATATCTATATGACAATTATTCCTATAAATATTTTCCTTATTTCTCATTATTGTGGTAATTGTGTCACAATGACCGTCAACAAAAAACATAAAAAACTCCTTTCATAAAAAAAATTATAGAATAATTTTTTTAATTAAGTAAATACTAAAATTTACAGGAGGCAATAAAAATATTTATCAAAATCAAAGCTTTTATTTAGGTTAAAATAAAAAATAAAAATTTTTTTGTTTATTAAATAAACATTTATAAATTTTTTAACAATTTTTACCGAATTTTATAGACTTTGTATTTATAAAATACTTTATATTGTCCTTTCTGTAATTAATTCATAAGAACTGTATTAAGAAATAAAAAATGTATATACCTCTAAAAACAAAAAATTATATAATTTATAAAAACAATTTTACCAATTCTTTAAACTTTAACATTTTTTATTAATCTTAGATTGGTTCTTTTAATTCTATTTTTTCGGAGGTGATAATATGTCAAATGTAGGAAGTCAAGCTATTAAATGCCGTGTTGAAACATGTAAACACCATGACACATCTGACTATTGCAAATTAACTGATATTGTGGTTGGCTGTGATAAAAAAGAAGCTCGTGACGTCTGTGAAACAGAATGTAAAAGCTTTGAATGCGGCTGTTAATAAAAATAGCTAATATAAATTATGGTAAAAAATAATCGCTTTAAAATTACATTTCAAGGAATTATTTTTTATACCATATATTTAAAATTCAGCACTTTTAAAATTTACGGAAACACTGATTAATTCAACCCTTCAAAAATTTGAATGATTTCTTCCGATTTATTTCGGTAAATTAATCGGTGCTTCCAAAAAATCCCCCTATACTTTCAGTAATATCGTCTATCTTTTCAAAACCGAGAGGGAAGCGTTTTATTTTCGCCTCCCTCTCTTTTTTTATTATCTTTATTAAAACATATATAAAACTATATAATAATTATTGAAGATGTATAAATAACACTTTATAAAAGTTTGAATACTCCCTTTCAAATGAAAACTTCTCTGACTTTCACACATATTTGTATTCAAACATTATTTAACATAAACTATATATTCACGGCAACAGTATAAAACAAAAATGAAACACTCCAAGCGGTAGCGAACTGTAAAAAAAGAGAAATACAAACCCACTTAAAAGAACCCGTCTCTTTTTTTATTATTCCAATAGTAGCGGCGCAAGGTATATATAAAAGAGAAAACAACATAAATGAATATGCGTTAATACCTGAAAAACCTATCTCTGACAATGCCGTATAAAGTTTGCCCATTCCTTCGAAAGAAGAAATATTAGCGATATTAAAAAGAATACTCATACTGGAAACAACTACTTCTTTAGCGGCAATTCCAGATATAAGAGCTGTAATAATTTGCCAGTTACCGAGCCCCAAAGGAGCCATAACAGGTATAAGAATCCTGCTGATTTCAGAGGCAAAGCTGTTTTCCATATTTCCTGAAAAACCGTTAATATTAAAATTAAGCAAAAACCATAGTATAACTGAAGCCACAAAAATGGTGGTACCAGCTTTAGTAAGATAATCTTTAACCTTTTCCCACGCGTATATAAAAACCGTCCGTAAATTAGGTATTTTATACTCAGGAAGCTCAATAAGCAGGTCGCTATGTTCTTTAAATAACTCAAATTTATTTAAAAACAAAGCGACAATAACCGCTGTAAAAATTCCTATAATATACATTGAAATAGCGGCAAAAACAGCGTAATCCCCAAAAAAAATCTCAGAAATTATTAAATATATCGGAAGTCTAGCACTGCATGACATAAACGGAGTAATAAGAATTGTTTTAAGCCTGTCCCTTGAGTTTTCCAAAGTCCTTGACGCCATAACAGCTGGAACCGTGCATCCAAAACCCAGTAGCATTGGAATAAAAGCTCTGCCCGAAAGACCTATTTTACTCATAATTCCATCCATAGCGTAAGCGGCTCTCGACATATACCCGCTGTCCTCAAGAAAAGCAAGTCCAATAAACAAAATAAAAATATTTGGCAAAAAAGTAATAATTCCCCCTACTCCAGCGATAATTCCATCAATAATAAGAGAACTCACAAATTCACCGCAATTTATTTTTTGAAGTAATATGAGGAGATAATTTGAAAAGATTGTCAGTCCTTCCTCAATATATCCCTTTAAATAGTCTCCAACAAAAAAAGTCAAAAAGAAAATAAAAGTCATAATGCAAAAAAAAATCGGAATAGCGAAAAATTGGTTTGTAACCGCCAAATCTATTTTATCGGTAAGTAAATTTTTTTCCGTTTTATTTATCACAACTTTATGAGAAATATTTTCAGCGAAGTCATATTTCTGTTTTATAATCTCATCTTCATAATTTTTATCTATAATATCGTCAAGATTTATAATATATTCTTTCTTAATCTCATCATCATGCTCAAGAAATTTAATAGCGTACCACCTATAATTTTTAGTATAAGGATATTTAGCCTTAAATCTTTTGACTATTTCCGAGATTTTAAACTCTATATGAGCACTGTATGTAAAACATAAATCGTTAAATTCCCTGTTTTTATATTGTACCTCTCCTTCCTCACATCGTTTTTCAAAAACCTCAAAGACAGTGTTCATAAGCTCGTCAAGACCTTTTCTTTTTCTCGCGCAGACAGGAATAACTTTAACTCCAAGCATTTCAGAAAGTTTAGAAATATCAATTTTCATACCTCTCTCATCAACAACATCCATCATATTAAGAGCTATGACAAGAGGTTTTCTAAGCTCAATAAGCTGAAGAGCCAAATATAAATTTCTCTCAAGGGCGGACGCGTCCACAACATCTATAATAACATCCGCTTCCTCGTCAATAATATATTTTCTTGAAAGACGTTCCTCTAAAGTATATGAGGATAAAGAATATGTACCTGGTAAATCCGTAACAAAAATATCTTTCTGATTAAAAACAAATCGACCTTCTTTTTTCTCAACAGTAACCCCAGGCCAATTAGCCGTTTTCAAATTAGCGCCTGTATACGCGTTAAAAAGAGTGGTTTTTCCGCAATTAGGATTCCCTATAAAAGCTATTTTTAAATTATCATTCAATCAGACTCACCTCCGATTTCTACTCCCTCAGCGAAATTTTTTCCTATAGCGAACCGAGTTCCTCTTAATTTAATAATAATTGACCCATTCCTCTTTTTATTCAATATAAGTATATCAGTATCTTTTATCATTCCAAGAATTTCAAAACGTCTTTTTACTCTCTCGTCAAGATTTATTGATTTAACTTTGTAAACAAAACCCTTTTCACCATCAATTAAATTCATAGAAATACTCCTTAAATAATATCGTGGCAATTATTACATAGCTTTCAAACACACTGTAATAAACTTAATTTTATCTATTTTTATTGAGATAAGCGTAAATTTCTCTTTTTCCGACACCTCTGTCTTTCGCCGTACGTTTCATTGCCTCTTTGCTGTCTATTCCCTGTTTTAGATAAATTTCCATATGATCCTCAATAGATATATTTTCAAAAAGTGCCTGTTTTTCCTCATAAACCTCATTTAACCCAATTCCGTTTATAATAATGACAAACTCACCTTTCGGCTCATTTTCGTTATAATATTCTATTATACTTTCCAGTTTTCCCCTGTTTACATTTTCATGCTTTTTAGTAAGTTCCTTTACAACAGCCGCGTCCCTGTTCCCGACAACCGAATAAAGCTCCGCTAAAGTTCCCTTAAGATGATGAGGGGCTTCATATAAAACAATGGTTCTTTCTTCTGTTTTAAGCCTATTTAAAACAGAAGTTCTCTGTTTTTTGCCATTTGG
>CAJTVH010000036.1 GCA_910579745.1 uncultured Clostridia bacterium
GTTCAGCATTACATTCCCCAACTTGCATAAAAATAAGTTCTTGCCACTTTGAATAATCAACTAGGTTAAATGAATCAATGACTTTTTGCGATGGGGAATACGCCCTCTCAGACGTGTTTGAGGCTAAAAATCTGGGGCTTGTAAAAATATTGAGAAACGGTTTTAAAACTGAATTGTCTGGAAACAAAGAAATTTTCAAAGGAAAAACAGATTTCACGGAGGAGGAAATCTCAAATAATATGAGCAATCTAAAATGGTATCTCTCCTCTGATGGAATAGTGTTTTTCTTTAATCCCAACACGATAATTCCTGACGTAAACGAAATACCCCAATTTGAGTACAGCTACACAGGAAACAAATCAATGTTTAAAATCCCTGTTTAAAGTCAATAAAAAACAAATAACATGAGTTCGATGAGAAATGCCAGCGAAATATAAGTTTCATACAAAAGTTTTTGTCTCCCTTTTTTCAAAAAACGAGTTAAATTTGAGTCAAAGCCTTAAAGTTTTTCACGTTTAAAGATCATTTTGGAAAGTTTGAGACATTTTCGTGATAGAAAAACGCTCCATTAAACATAAATTCTTGTCGAACTCACGTTATGTTATATACAGTTCTTTCACTTCTTTCAAAAACTATTGTAATCACACCGTTTTGAGCGAAGTCTCTTATTATGCCAAAAACCCTTCAAATTATCCTTTTATTAGTAAGTTCGGAAACCATATTCCATCTTTTTCATAAGGTTTTATCATTAATATTTTAAGCGTAGTCCCGTCCTCTTTAAACACAACTGTTACGTAACATTCCCCGTTTTCCACGTTTACACTGGTAGACACAGCCTCGTCAGAAATATTAAGTATATATAACGCCGCCTTGTCAGCGTTAAAAAGTTCATTGTAAACATCAAACCCGCTGTCTCTTGTGTTTTTAACATTTCTGTTTAAATCTTCCCCCATTCCGTTCAAGACGTAATCCATAGGGCTTCCGCTTATCCCGTCAGGATACGCCTTAAAAAAATCCTCTCCCGACGATATTGAATCCAAAAACTTAATTTTTTCCGATGTAACGACAAAACGGTTATCATCACTCTTAAAAGTCAGACTTTCCCGCCACACAAAAATATGGGGGTCAGAAACTACGGCGTAATAAAGTATTTCCGCCGAATTATCATCCGCGTATACAATTCTGTATCGGTTGCCCCCTTTCTCAAAAAATCCATTGTCCCAGCCAAAAGGCCATGGGCTCGACCAGCCAAAAGACGGATATTCCGTATCAAAATTAACAGACTCTTTCATATCCTCGATACACTCGTCGGAAGCCATTGATATAATCTTCTTTCCGTCTCTTCCGCAAAAAGCTTCCGCCCACTCTTTTATGTTTCTTTCTCTCCACGCCTCGGCGCTTTCCTCTATAAAAACCGCTGAATCATCATCTTCGTTAGATGGAACAAAAACTTCTATAGTTCCATTCACCCCATTAAACGTATCGGAAATTTCCTCCGCCTCATTTTTCTCCTCAAAAGAGAAAGCTCCTATCGTTTCATTTTCCTTACTGAACATATCGGAGGCCTCCGCCGTTTTCTGCCCGTCTGTCAGACAAACACAGCCGATTATTACGACTGTCATAATACCGAAAACACTAATCCATACTTTAGGTTTTTTAAAACTCAAAATATTTTTAATCCTTTTCCCGACAGAGGATTCCCCAAAAGCGAGGGGCCCAAGCGGCGCCCGCCCGCGGTTAGTCGCGAAAGAGAGCAAATACGTACTATAGTCTTTTATAACGCCGTTTCCCATTTGTGAAATCACTTTCTCGTCACAGCTCATTTCCATATCCCTGTTCATATAAAAACACGCCGCCCAAATAAAAGGGTTAAACCAATATATGACAGTAAGCAAAGACGCTATAATCTTTATAATATTGTCATGTCTTTTTATGTGATATTTCTCGTGGCATAAAATGTAAGAAAGTTCCTCCTCACCTAAATGGAAAGGAATATAAATTTTAGGTTTTATAATTCCCATGACAAAAGGAGTAGGTATGTTGTCGCACTCATAAATATTATCTTTATAAAGAACCGCCTGCCTTACAAGTCTCTTTGTACGTAAGAATAAAAAAACCTCATATCCCAAAACAAATATTATTCCCATAATCCATATAATGGAAGCCCCGAATATTAAAATTTGCGTAGGATTCACACTGCCCTCAGCCTCGGCTAAAGGAAGCAGTGAGTTAACGGCGTCGTTTATCGGTTTTATTCCCGTATTAACAGCTGGTGTATGGGCAAACCCTATATTCAAAGGCACATATTCCTGTCCGCCAGCGGTGTTTATACCGTCAAAAAAACTTAAATTGAAAAAACTAAACACCCACGACACGGAAAAAGGAAATATAAGACGCAGCCCTGCAATACTCCATAAGGCGTATGAATACTTTTTGGGTAATTTGCTTATAAAAAGCCTAACCACCATAACTACCGCTATTACATAGGACGCCGTAACACTCATATTTAAAACTTTTATAAAAATCTCGCTTAACCCCATAATTTTCCCTCCTTACGCTTTATACTCGTCAATTAATTTTTTAAGCTTTTCAGCTTCCTCATCCGTTATTTTTTTACCGCCTAAAAAAGCGGCGATAAGATGAGACAAAGAGCCGCCGAAAGTTCTCTCAACAAAATATTCCGTCTCGTCTGTCTGTGCCTTTTCTTTCGGAATTAAAACCGATATAACGGCGTTTTCATTAACTATATACCCTTTCTCGCACATCTTTTTTATAACTGTATACGTCGTCGATTTCTTCCACCCAAGTTTTTCCCCGCAAAGTTTGACAACATCACCTGAGTTTATGGGCGCATTTTCCCAAATAATCGTCATAAATCTGTAATCACTGTCGCAAAGCCTTAAATAATCCATTTATAACCCTCCTTTCGTTTTTTTCAAATTTATTCGCTATAGTACAGCGCCAGATTTTTATAGCCGCTTTAGGTCTATTAATATAAACCACAATTTAAGTCTATAACAATCGACCTCATTTGTCAAGTGTTTTGACTATAGTTTTCATATACACTCTAATTTATTTTCTAAAATCCGCCGCCCGCACCGCCGTTCACTCATAAAAAAAGAACAGTTCCTTAATTGAACTGTTCTTTGAGTAAACTAATTTTACAAGTTTGCCCGCCATATCACTCATTAAAAAAATCTTTTACCTTCTCGCCGAAAGTCTTGCTTTTTTTCTCCGTCGTTCCGTCACCGGAAAACTCGCGTAAAAGCTCTTTCTGCCTGTCCGTAAGCTTCGTCGGAATCTTAACCTTAAAAGTAACTATTTGGTCGCCTCTGTACTTGTCATTTCTCACGTTATAAGCGCCCCTGCCCTTTAACACAGCCGTATCATTAGGCTGCGTACCTGGTTTAAGAGTATATTTTTCCTCTCCGTCAATAGTCTTTATGGTGAGCTCGTCGCCGAGCGCGGCCTGAACAAAAGAAATAGGCACGTCAATGAATATGTTGTTTTCCTTTCTTACAAACTCCTTATGAGGAGTCACATATATATTTACATATAAATCACCGCTGGCTCCGCCTTTGTCTCCGGCTTCCCCAAAACCGCTTTTTCTTATGCTCTGACCATTGTCAATTCCCTTTGGAATCGATATTTTAACATTTTTATTTTTTCTGACTTTTCCTTTTCCCCTGCATGAAGGGCATGGCTCCTTTATAATTTTACCCTCTCCATGACACGCCGAACAAGGTCTTGTACTTCTCATCGTACCGAACATAGTCTGCTGTACGACACTTTCCTGCCCCGAGCCTCCGCACTTTTTACAGTTCTCAGCGACAGTACCAGGCTTCGCTCCCGTACCTTTGCATGTGTCACAGCTTTCCGTTACATTTAAAGATATTTCTTTCTCTGTGCCGAACATAGCCTCCTCAAAAGAAATACGGATATTTGTCTGAACGTCGGCTCCTCTTTTCGGTCCGTTTTTACGCCTTCCGCTTCCGCCGAAAATATCGCCGAATCCGCTTCCGCCGAAAAAGCTCTCAAAAATGTCACCCATGTCCATACCGCCGGAAAATCCTCCGAAGCCGCCGGCGCCTCCGCCTCCGCCGTTCTCAAAAGCGGAATGTCCGTATCTGTCATACGCCGCTCTCTTGTCCTTGTCGCTTAAAACCTCATAGGCCTCTCCCGCTTCTTTAAACTTCGCTTCCGCCTCTTTATTATTTGGATTGGCGTCAGGATGATACTTTTTAGCGAGCTTTCTGTACGCTTTTTTAATATCTGAATCCCCCGCGTTTTTATCAACGCCTAAAACCTCATAGTAATCTCGTTTACCTGCCAAACAACTCACCGCCTTATAGCAATTCGCAAAATTTTTATAGCCAAACAATAAAATAATTTCCCTATATATCAAGTTTTACTAGGGCGTATCTAAAAACTATCATAATCTATCAGTTATATAAGCGAAATATCCAAAAAATTATTAAAAAATAAATCAAAACGGTTTAATTAAACAGAAAAGCCCTTATGTTTCGTTTTATTTTTTATAATTTTTCGCGCGTATTTTTGTTTTCAGATACTCTCTAAAGCCCGGCTGTTCATTATTTTATTGTTTCGCTATAAATTAAACAAAAATTTCGGAAGCCTCGCCTCCAGACCTCCAAAAGCTTTTTCGCCTATATTATTCCCTTAAAAATCCGCTAAGTTTTCCATAAACGCTCCTCACGCTTAATCCACCTTTTAGCTTATAGTCAATGAGTTTAAAAATAAACAAGTTCCGGGTGAAAAATCCTTTCCCCCTTTTCCAGCCTCATTGACTATAATTTGAGATTCCTCCGCTTCTTTTAATAAAGAAGCGGAGTTTTTCATAGAATAAGGGAAATTTTACATATCAATTACATCATCGTTTCCGCCGCCGGCGTTTTGGTCTCCTCCCATATTCATATTAGGGTCAGCCTGAGCGCCCGCCTGCTGATACAATCTCGTGGTAAAATCATTCACAACCTTTGAGAGAGCCTCTGTAGCTGTCTTCAGGGTTGAGACGTCGCTTTCTGACATTGTGTCGGAATTCATACCCTCTGTAACTTTTTTAAGGTTCTCAACCTCTCCCTGAATTTTGTTCTTATCCTCGTCGGTGATTTTATCTTTGAGATTTTCGTCATCCAATAATTTCTCCGTCTGGAAAATTAAACTGTCCGCCTCGTTTTTAACGTCTATAGCCTCTTTTCGTTTTTTGTCCTGCTCAGCGTATTGTTCCGCCTCTTTAACGGCTCTGTCTATTTCCTCGTCGCTTAAATTGGTGCTTGACGTAATGGTAATGTTCTGTTCTTTGCCTGTACCTAAATCTTTCGCGGATACTTTTGTGATACCGTTGGCGTCGATGTCGAAAGAAACCTCTATCTGCGGTATTCCTCTAGGAGCTGGAGCGATTCCGTCAAGTCTGAATTGTCCCAAAGACTTGTTGTCTTTAGCTAAAGGTCTCTCTCCCTGTACGATATTTATATCAACCGCTGTCTGATTGTCAGCGTAAGTTGAGAAAATCTGTTTTTTATTAGTCGGTATAGTTGTGTTTCTTGGAATAAGGACGGTTGAAACCCCTCCGGCTGTTTCAATGCCGAGAGAAAGAGGAGTAACGTCAAGGAGAAGAATACTTCCCGCTCCCTCGTCTCCGGCAAGCTTTCCGCCCTGAATAGAAGCTCCTAAAGCCACGCACTCGTCAGGATTTATTCCCTTAAAAGGTTCTTTTCCCGTAATTTTAGCCACCTCGTCCTGAACCGCCGGTATTCTTGTGGAACCGCCGACAAGGAGAACCTTGTCAAGCTCGGAAGCGGAAAGATCAGCGTCCGACAAAGCTGTTTTAACAGGTCCTAAAGTAGCCTCCACAAGGTCGTGAGTAAGCTCGTCAAACTTCGCTCTTGATATAGTAACGTCAAGATGTTTGGGGCCGTCCTGATTCATCGTGATAAAAGGCAGATTAACGTTAGTCGTCGTTGTTGTGGAAAGTTCTTTTTTCGCTTTCTCAGCGGCTTCTTTAAGACGCTGCATAGCCATTTTGTCAGTGCTTAAATCCATATTCTCGGCTTTTTTAAATTCTGAGACAAGATAATCAATAATTCTCTGGTCAAAATCGTCGCCGCCTAAGTGGTTGTTTCCGCTTGTCGCTAAAACCTCGATAACGCCGTCGCCTATCTCTATTATCGAAACGTCAAAAGTACCTCCGCCCAAGTCGTAAACCATAATCTTCTGCTCTTTCTCGTTGTCAAGACCATATGCCAAAGCGGCGGCTGTAGGCTCGTTAATAATACGCTTTACATCAAGTCCAGCGATTTTTCCGGCGTCTTTCGTCGCCTGTCTCTGGCTGTCCGTAAAATAAGCCGGAACGGTTATAACCGCCTCTTTAACGTCCTCGCCTATATAGCTCTCGGCGTCTTTTTTAAGCTTTTGTAAAATCATCGCCGAAACTTCCTGAGGAGAGTATTTTTTGTCGTCGTAAGCGAATTTATAGTCTGAACCCATATGGCGTTTGATAGAAATAACAGTACCGTCAACGTTTGTTACCGCCTGGCGTTTCGCCGTCTCTCCCACGAGTCTCTCGCCGGTCTTTGTGAAACCCACTACAGACGGTGTCGTTCTCATACCCTCGCTGTTGGCTATAACAACAGGCTGACCGCCTTCCATAACAGCTACGCAAGAATTTGTGGTACCTAAGTCAATGCCAATAATTTTTCCCATTATTATTTCCTCCCAAAAAATAAAATAATATAAATAATAATATATTTAGATTTTACGTTTAACAATATTTGTCTTTTATATAATAACCAGTTTCAGCAATTAATAAAAAAGTATTTTACTAGGGCGTATCTGAAAACTATCATAAGCTATCAGTTATATACGCGAAATATCCAAAAAATTATTAAAAAATGAACGAAAACGGTTCAATTAAACAGAAAAGCCCTTCTGCTTCGTTTTATTTTTTATAATTTTTCGCGCGTATTTTAGTTTTCAGACACGCTCTAAAAATTTCTCAAATCTTTTCTCAATTCTCTTTTCGCTCTCGGCGTTTCATCTTAAAAACGCCTCAGGCTGTTGAAGAACACAAAATAAACTCAAAGTTTGAATTTTAAAAAGTTATGTCTCTCAAAAGCGCGGCAGGCTCTAATCCGCAAAACGGGCTTTGCCCGTTTGAGGAAAACGGAAAGTTTCAAATATTTTTTCAAAAATCCGCTGGAACTTATCCGTTTATTCCTCTGTTAAACACGTGTGCTTCACAAGCGTTTCGGTTTCATCGACACGCAATATAGTTTTAATTAGCTACCTGAACCATGCTCGGCCTTATCACCTTATCCCTGCAAATATAACCTTTCTGCAAAACGGCGCATATCTCATTTTCCCCAAAATTCTCATCCTCTATATGCGTTACGGCGTTATGAAAATTCGGGTCGAATTTCTTCCCCTCAGCCTCAATTTCCTTAACGCCAAGAGAACCTAAAATCTCTGTAAACTGTTTTAAAACCATCTCAATACCTTTATAAAGACCGCTTTCCTTTTCCTCCTCCGAAACGGCTAAAACGGCTCTCTCAAAATTATCCACAACAGGAATGAGTTTAAGAGCGGAATCTCTTACCCCGTCGTCATACATACTCGCC
The DNA here is from genome assembly GCA_910579745.1 of uncultured Clostridia bacterium. GTDB lineage: Bacteria > Bacillota > Clostridia > Lachnospirales > CAG-274 > MGBC114079. The sequence goes on from CAJTVH010000036.1 coordinate 7,638, forward strand.
TTTTCTTTTGTTGTGCGTTTTCTGAAATTATCGAATTCGGCTAAAGTCCTCTGATACCTGTCTAAATAATCGGCGGCTTTTTTCTCAAGCTCGGCTTTCTCGTCAATAACCTCAGAAGCTTTTTCCTCGCGTGATGAATCGTCTTCCTCTTGAATATTGTTTTCCTCGCCCGAAATCTCTTCCTCCTCGTTTATTAAATCCTCGTTAAGTTCTTTGTCGTTTTCTTTCATCTATCTAAACGTCTCCTTTCCGTAAATAAACCTTTTATCCGTCGGAAAAAGCCCTAATTACATCGTTTATACTTTTAACAATACTGTTTAAAACAGGAATAACCTGAGCGTAATTCATTCTTGTCGGGCCGATTATTCCAATGCTTCCGTAAGAATTTTCGCCGTATTTATAATCGGTTTTAATAATACTGCAGTCTTTAAGCTGTTCCAGAGAATTTTCGTTTCCTATAAGAATTTTAATGTTTCCAAAGTCAGAGTGACTTCCGTCACCCTCAAGAATACTGATAAGCATATCCTTTTCCTCAAGAGCCTTAAAAACCGATTTAGCTTTGTCAATATCGCTGAATTCAGGAAAATCAAGTATATTGTTCACACCGCTTGTATATACCCGCATATCCCTTTCCTGCCCCACCGTTTTTATAACGGAAACAAAAACATCGTCAATAATCTTTCCATAAGGTGAGTTTAAAAATTGAGAATAGGCTTTCTTTGATATAATTTCCTCAAATGAGAATTCCTTAAAAGCTTTATTCACAATGCCTGAGATTTGATTTAAAATATCCGTATCCGGAGCGTGATCTACTTTAATTATGTTGTTTTTAACTACTTTGTTGTTTGTTACAACTACGGTGATTACAGAGGTATCGTCAAAAGGTATCACCTGTACATGCTTTATTTTCACTTCCTGCGACTTAGGCTCGCTCACAACCGTCGTATAATTGGTAAGCATAGTGAGAGCTTTGGCGGTCTGCCGCATGAGATACTCTATATGGTCTATATTCTGAGCTACGGTGCTTCTTAAAAAACTCAGCTCAGCTTCCGTAAGCTCCCTGAAACGAAGAAGCCTGTCGACATAAAGCCTATACCCTCTGTCCGACGGCACCCTGCCCGATGATGTGTGAGGCTGTATAATAAAACCGAGCTCTTCAAGGTCGCTCATCTCATTTCTTATCGTGGCGCTGCTTATCCCCAAATCATATTTCTTGGCGATAGTTCTTGAGCCGATAGGCTCCGCCGTCGCGATATAATCGTTTATGATTGCCTCCAAAATTTTTATTTTTCTCTCATTAAGAATCATTCTAATCACGCCCTTTTTTAGAACACTTCTCTGTTAGCACTCATCAACATCGAGTGCTAACATCTAATATAAAAATATCACTAATGAATAAATATGTCAAGACTTTATTTTAAAATTTTTTTATATTTTTTAACAAACGACCTGTTTTCCCTTATGTTCAGCTAAAATCTCAAAAACCTATTCCCGTGTCTGAAAAACCCGTAATTATTGACAAAATAGTATAATTACCTTATAATCAAATAAATACAATGAGTGTGTAAAAAAACAAGTCAAATACCATAAAACCGTAAAAACAGGCGATTATAAAACTTATTTCTTTTATCGTATTTTAATCTCTGATACTTTTTTAATCTTTATAACATATTACCATAAGAAAGGACTGTTAAAATATGCCTCCTAAATTAATAATAGTTATTCCCTGCTATAATGAGGAAGAAGTGCTTCCCATAACCTCAAAAATGTTCCTTGATAAAATAACTAAACTCACATCCGAGAATAAAATCTCCGGCGAAAGTAAAATAATGTTCGTAAACGACGGCAGCAAAGATAAAACGTGGGAAATAATAGAAAATCTCGCCAAATCGGATAAACATTTTATAGGAATTTCCCAAAGTAGAAACAGAGGACATCAAAATACCGTTCTCGCCGGCCTCATGGAAGCCAAAAATTAAAGAAAAATATATACATGCTTTTATTTTATTCGGATTCGCTTTCGCTTTTAAGCTTCACGCGGCGTTCGCCCTTCCCATTTACCTGTTTGTTTATTTTTATAAAAAGAATTTCTCCATACTTCATTTTCTTTTTATTCCGCTGACGATGCTTGTCTCGGCGATTCCTGCGGCATTTTTCGGTAGAAATATTTTTGATGTTTTCTCCATATATTTTGAGCAGGTCGGTCAATATAAATTAATGTCGCTTAATTACCCAAATATTTGGTATATCCTTGACCCGTCAGGAACAAACTCTTACGAAAGTTTGAAATCCGCCTCCATATACCTTGCAATAGCTATAATCTTAGTGATATTTATTTACCTTATAAAAAACAAAATAAATTTAACATTGGATAAAATAGTTTATATTTTATTTATAAGCTCATATACATGCGTGCTCTTTCTTCCCGAAATGCACGAGAGATACGGTTATCTTCCCGAAGTTTTCTCGATACTGTCAGCCGTGTTAAACAAAAAAATGATACTCCTCGCCATTTTGATAAATTCCGTGGGCTTCGCCGCTTACGGTAAATATCTGTATGAGTCTGATATAGATATAACGATTCTCTCTTTCTTAAATGTTTTCGCGTATATATACTCTTTAAAAATATTAATTCCAAAAATAATCTTATAAAAAGGAGGAAAAATAATGAATATACTTGTAGCGGGCGGCGCCGGCTATATAGGAAGCCACGCCGTTTATGAGCTTATAGAGAGAGGTTTTGACGTTGTCGTCCTTGACAACCTTGTAAAAGGGCATAAAGCCGCCGTACACAAAGACGCTAAACTATATGTGGGAGACTTGCGTGACGACTCCATCACAGATAAAGTCTTCAAGGAGAATAAAATCGACACCCTAATAGACTTCGCCGCCTTTTCTCTTGTCGGCGAGAGCGTGAGCAAGCCTCTTAAATATTATGAGAATAACGTTTACGGAACATTAAGACTTTTATCAGCTATGAACAAATTCGGCGTTAATAAAATAGTGTTTTCCTCAACCGCCGCGGCTTACGGCGAACCTGACACTGATATAATTAACGAGAACTGTACTACTTCTCCCACAAACCCTTACGGCGAGACGAAACTCGCCGTCGAGAAAATGCTTAAATGGTGTGACAGCGCTTATGGAATAAAATATGTCGCTTTAAGATACTTTAACGCGGCGGGGGCGCATATAAGCGGAAAAATAGGAGAGGACCATTATCCGGAATCCCACCTTATCCCCATAACCTTACAAACGGCGTTAAATATAAGGGAGAAAATGTTTATATTCGGAAATGACTATGACACTCCGGACGGAACCTGCGTAAGGGATTATATCCACGTGACAGATTTAGCCGACGCTCATATAAAAGCGCTCTCCAAGCTTTCCGAGACAATGACAAGCGGAATATACAATTTGGGAAACGGAAAAGGCTTTTCAGTAAAAGAGGTTATCGACACGGCGAAAAAAATCACAGGACGTGATTTTCCCGTTGAGATAGAAAAAAGAAGGGCGGGAGACCCGTCCCGCTTAGTCGCCTCTTCAGAAAAAGCCCAAAAAGAGCTTAAATGGTCCCCGAAATTTGACTCTCTTGATAAAATAATAGAAACGGCGTGGAACTGGCACCTTAACAACCCAAAAGGCTATCTGTAAAAATCAGAAAACTTACCGCTTTTTATTTTATAAAATAATTTCTTTATAAAATAATTTCGCTGTAAAGCTATCAGCTAAACTCGTAAATAATCACGTTTTGTCTAAGATTTGTAAGTTTCCTGTTTTGTCATAATATACATTTTGTCATTAAGTTTACTAATCGCGAACAATACAACAAAGGAGTCTTATTTTATGAACAACACTTTAAAAAATCTAAAAATAAATAAATTGATTAACCTTTTTAAATATATCATCCTTTTTGTTTTTGGACTGATAGTTTTATACCTGTTAATATCAAGTGTAACCTCAACCGCGTTAATCACTTTCTTCTTTCCGCCAATTGAAAATACATTCTATGAACATGACAGCATACTGCTTCATTTGTTTTTCTTTATAATTTTTACAACAGCGCTTATGTTCTTTAGAAAAGTTAAAATAAATCCTAAAATCATAAATATAAATAAAGTTTATATACTTATCTTTATATTTTTGATTTTCTTTCTTATGACGGCAAATTTCCAGCCAAAGTCGGATCAGTCCTTAGTTCTAAAAATTGCCGACAATATGTATGGCTTTAATTTCTCTGATTTTAAAAAGTCAGGCTATATGGATATATACCCTCATCAAAGGGGTTTTGTTTTGCTCATATTTCTTTTTGAAAATATTTTTGGAAATTATAATTTCCACGCTTTTCAGATACTGAACATTTTCGCGTTTATAATATATTGTTATTGTATGTTAAATATAGCTAAACTTATATTTCCCAAAGATAATCTTTGGAAAATTATAAAAATAAAAAAATAAAACCCAAAATAAATAAATTTTATGTTTCTTTCGCAGCGGTCTGCTTTATACTCGCTTTTTTAAACGCTTATTCTGTTTCAGACCTGTTTTTTACCAAGGAAAATACAGAATTGTCAGAACAATATAACCGCAAATTAAAAGAAACAAGCATGATACCTCATAAAAAACACATAATTGTCTCCGGTATAAAACCTGATTGTTATGTAAGCGTTAAAAATACCGATTCCGCGGTTCCTGACATTGTATTGACCAAAAACAAAGCGAACGCGCGGGAGTTTCTCTTTACTCCCAGAAAAACTTTCTACACTGTGACAGATTGTCTGGAAAATAAAAATTTTGACGTTCTTAATGGAAAAAACGGTTCAATGGATACATTATCTCTATTCGCTCAAAATAATTCTCAGGCACAAACTTTTGAGATTATACCCACCAATGAGGAGTCCGAATACTTTTATATAATCTGGAATAATGAATACGCCGTAACGATTAATGAAAACACTAATAAATTATATATAGATAAATTCGCCAAGGCCAATTCTCAGATGTGGAAATTTATCGCTATAAATTGAAATCACCTTTCACAACCTTTAAGTAAAAAACCTGTTAGACATCTTAAAATGATAAAAACTGACAAAAAACTTGCATCAGTAATTATCATTATAAGTTATTTAACAGGCCTTTTTACTGTAACTATTTCTATTTGACGTTTCTTTCCTCCCTGAAATTCACAACGGCTATCCCGTTAATCATCTTAACGCTGTCGTAAGCCGGATAAACCCCCATGCTTTTATACTCGTCAGTTTTCATAATCTCCTCAATCTCTTCGGAGGAGGCCGTGTTAAGCTCAATCCCCAAAAGATTTCTCATAAGATTTCTGGTTTTTAAATTTACTGATTTCTGGTCTCTCAGTCCAACAACATTATATCCATAAAATCCCTGGTCATTTTGAATATGAGGTATAATAGCCCTAATCTCATTAATGTTTTTTCCGTAAAAATTAAGATTATCGGCTATAATAGTAAACTTTGTGTCGATAGTAAATCCCTCAAGCTGCTCAAACCTGCCCAAAAGCCTTGACTCAAAACTTTTAGTGGCTTCCGTGATATAGTCGGCTTTTTGATAATAGGCGTTGTTAAGCCAAAAGTTATACCCGATTATAACAAAGCTTAAAACGGCTAAAATTCTTTTGGCAAAGAAGATTACGTTTAAAGTCCCCCCCCCCCTTCTGTTCATTTGGTATTTAGATAACAATACAGTGGGCAGTATAAATATAAGTACGAAAGCGTATGTGTTTAAAGTGCTTGCGCTTGTTTTAACTCCTATAAAATCAACAAAATTTACAGCTAAAGGCAATAAAAGCAAAAGAACCGCGATAAAAATTTTATTCACCGCTTTAGGCTTTTTGCCTGAGTTGAGAATAATCATAACTACAGAAAAAATCATACAGCCTATATAAGCTATAGTTATAAAAAGGGGAACATAAAAAAATCTCACTCTTTTTACCCCTAAATTATTTCCCGTAAAAAAATGTATAAATCCGTCATATGTCCTCTCTATCAGAGCGGGAATCATATCAATAGGTATCTGACCCATCGTGTCCGCTCCCTTATACGTCCCCAGCTCAATATTAAACACCCATATGCCGGCTTTATAAACAACAGCGCCTAATATTCCAAGAGCCAAAAACCTCAGAGCCTTTTTTATAACCTCTTTAACATCTTTCCTTGTAAGCTCAATTATCAGTATCATTACAGCCAGACTTATGGAAACTGCGATATAAGACTGATACAGCGACAAACTGCACGCTATAAAAAATCCTCCCGGCAAAAAACCATATTTATATTTATCGGCTATGAAAACAGCTAAAACAGCTGTTAAAAGCGTCAAAGAATATGTATCCCACATAAAAACGTACACGAAAGAATAGCTCCATGACGGAAATGTGACAATAAAAGCGGCTGTAATAATGCCTAAAATTTTATCCTCTATTTTAAATATTTCCAATAACAGTATAATCACCGCGGCCAATTCTATAAATACCACGGCAAAAATAACCATCGGCAGAATCTGAAACTCCGTCATTCCATAAAAATATCTTCCCGATATCAGTTCCGCCGGAGCCTTGGACAAATACCCGTGCATATCCTCGTTTATAAAACGCCCGACAAAAAAATAAATATGCGTTAAAGTCATAATTAAAAACGTCCAAGTCAGCGTGATTTTATACTTTTTTAAAATCCCCGTTATTACGTTCTCAAAATCCTCAATTAATTTTCTCAAGCTCATAAAATTATTTTCCTCCATCAATAAAATTCACAACGGCTATCCCGTTAATCATCTTAACGCTTGTCTGCTCTGGATAAACCCCCATACTTTTATACTCATCGGTCTTTTTGATTTCCTCCGTCTCCTCTTTCGACGCCGCCTTAAATTCTACACCAATAAGATTTCTCATAAGCTTTTCCATAGCGAAAGCGGCGTTGTCTTTCCCCTTAAAGCCTACGATTCTATACGTAAAACCCGGCTCATGAAGATTTGGAAATGTCATATATCTGCCGCCAATAGGAAATACGTCAATTCCTTTTCCAATAGGATTTTCTGTAAAATTCCAATTATCATATATAATAGTAAACTTTGTGTCTTTATTAAATCCATCAAGCTGCTCAAATCTTGAGATTAGCCTTGTAACAAAACTTTTGGTGTTTTCCATAACATAATCCGCTTTAAGATAATAGGCGTTATTAAGCCAAAAGTTATGAAAAATTATTATAAAGCTTAAAACAATTAAAATCCGCTTTGTGAAGAAGATTACATTTAAAGCCCCCGTATCCATTTGGTATTTAGATAATAATACAATTGGTAATATCAATATAAACACAAAAGCGTATGTATTTAAATTATTAGCTTCCGTATCCACTCCTATAAAATCTACTAAATTCACGGCCAGCGGTATAAGCGCCATAATAACCACAGCCAGTATTTTGTTTATGGCTTTAAGTTTTTTCGGCATATTTAATTTTAACAAACGCAGCGTAAAAATTATATCCGCTATATAAACAACGGCAATGAACACAGGAATATTAAAAAACCTCATTTCGCTTAAAGCGGAGTTCTCAACACCAAAATTACCGCCTGTAAAAAACAATATAAAACTTCTATATGTTCTTTCAATAAGCTCCGGAATCCTGTCAATAGGAACAGCGCCCATCGAGGATAATCCCTTATAATCGCTTAGCTCAATATTAAATACCCATATACCGGCTTTATATAAAATAAGTCCTAATAGCCCGCATATAAAAAGTTTAATGGCTTTTATCCCGACTTCTTTTAATTCCTTGTGGCAAACCTCGCGAAGTAAAATTATCAACGCTAAAATCATCGATACCGCTATATAAGACTGATACAGAGACAAACTGCACGCTATAAAAAATCCTCCCGCCAAAAATCCATATTTCCACTTATCAGTTAGGTAAATAGCGAAAACCGCCGTTAATAACGACAGGGAATATGTATCCCACATAAAAGCGTACATAAAAGAACAGCTCCATGACGGGAACGTAACAATAAAAGCTCCGATAATAATACCATAAATTTTGTCTTTAATATCAAAAAGCTCCAAAATAAATATTATGGTCATGACAAGCTCAATAAAAACAATTAATAAAATAACAATAGGTATTAAAGAAACTTCCATATCACCATAAAAATATCTTCCTGAATGAATTCTCGCCGGCTCGGCGTGTAAATAACCAAGCATATCCTCATTTATCAGCCTTCTGACAAAAAAGTAAATATGCGTGATAAAAGTAAAAACGCCGGTCCAAATTAAAACAGACTTATATTTGTTAAATATTCCTTTCCACTTTTCCTCAAAACCCAGCGTTAAATTTTCCAATATATTTTTTAAACCCATAAAACAAACTTTCCTTTCAAAAAATCATTAAAAAACATCACATTAATAGACTTCTTACAAAAAAAATCTATTATAAAAACTCCCTAAAAACCACGTTGGAAATGTCAATTCCCCTTTTCGTTAGACTGATTCTCTCCCCATCGTCCGATAAAAGCCCCCGCTCTGAGAGTTTTTTTATCTCTTTTCCAAAAATAGCCTCCATATTTACCCCGAAATAATTATAAAAATCTTTTCTTAAAACCCCTTTTGTCATTCTTAACCCTAAAAACATAAACTCAGCGAAAGCGTCCCTCTCGGTAAAATCTTCCTTCTCCCCAAACCAATCACCCGCTATGTAATCCAAAAGACTCACATTATTGCGCCGTCTCTCATTATCAAAAAAAGAACACGCCCCAAGCCCAAAACCTATATACTCTTTTCTTTTCCAATAAACTATATTATGCCGGCACTCAAAACCATTTTTAGAGAAATTAGAAATCTCATACTGATAAAAACCATTTTCTTTTAAAATTTCCCTCGCCATATAATACATTTTTCTGTCGTCCTCGTCAGAAACCTCCATAAGCTCACCTTTTTTATACATATCAAAAAAAGGCGTTCCCTCCTCAATAATAAGACTGTAAACAGATAGATGAGACGGACTGAGACTCACCGCCGTTTTGACGGTTTCCTCCCACTCATCTATGGTTTGACTCGGAAGAGCGAACATAAGGTCAAAATTCACATTTTTAAACCCCGCCCTTTGTATAAGCTCAAAACACTCAAAAAAATCTCTTCTGTCATGAATTCTTCCGAGGATTTTAAGAAGTCTCTCAGAAAAGGACTGAACGCCTACACTTAATCTGTTCACCCCGTATTCCCTATATCCTTTAAGCTTGTCAAAATCAACGGTCCTAGGGTTTACTTCCATTGAGATCTCAGCGTTTGGATCAACTTTAAATTTGCTTAAAATGGAGTTTAAAATATCCCCTGTAAATTCACGTGGCATAACCGAGGGAGTGCCTCCGCCTAAAAATATTGTTTTGACAATGTACTCGTCAGCTTTCCCAAAGGCGTTTATCTCGGAAACAACGGCGTTTTTATACGCCTCAAAATATTCTTCCTTTCCGGGAAAAGAATTAAAATCACAGTACAGGCACTTCCTCGCGCAGAAAGGAACATGAATATACACACTTATCTCTTTCTTATTAAACCACGACATATTATATAACCTCCAAATTAAGGCTCTCGCCTAAAAATCAGCCGGCAAAAGCCAAAGCGCCCGGCTCATTCGGGTCAAAAAGATAAATATTCATTTCCAGCCCGTTGTAAAACACATATACGTCCCCCGTATATTTGTCAACCCAAAAATCAAACACAACAGGAAGCACATAATACCTGTCGTTTTCTGCCGATACTCTCAAATTTAAAATAGCTTCTCTAATATCGTCCCCGTCTCTTTCCAATTCCTCTTTAGCGTTTATGGGAATATACTCCCCATACCTGTTCTCATACGCCGTTATAAGCTGTTCTCTCACAATATCAACGGCTTTTTCCTTTGAAATCGCTTTAGCGTTCTCATTATAACGGCTTATCATAATATGCGGCAGTCTTCTTATAATATCTTTTTCTTTTGACTCCTCGCCCTCGGAATAAACAATCTCAGCGCCTAAAACCTCTGTTATAAATTTTTCCGGCACATATATTGAACCGTCGATTATTTTCGGCGGAATGTCAAAAATAAACTCATTTTCGCCCGATAATACTTTCGCGTTTCCCCCCTCAAGGATTATTGTGTTTTCCCCGTCTGAAATCTTGGTTTCTTTTGTATCAGGCAGCCATTTAATCTCCGCTCCAAGAGCTTCCGAAATAAGCCTTAGCGGAAGCATTATTTTCTTATTTTCTATGGCGAGTTTAAAGTTTTTCACAATAGAACCGTTAATAAACAGAGCGGTGTATCCTCTCTCAATCGTCTCGTCACCGCTATCGCCGTATTTGATATAACCCTTGCTGTCATAAGAGTCCTCGGGAGGCAGAATCCTTAAATTGTCAATATTGGTCTTGCCGGCATATGTTTTGTTATCCTCGGCGTGTATACTTACAGCCGGCAAAATAAAGCTTAATAAAATCAACACTGTAAAAATTTTTTTCATAATTAAATCCCTCCTTACTCGTCGTCAAGCTTCAAAACGCTCATAAAAGCGCTCTGCGGAACCTCAACGCTGCCAATCTGGCGCATACGTTTTTTACCCTCTTTCTGCTTTTCAAGAAGTTTTCTCTTTCTCGTAATATCCCCGCCATAGCATTTGGCTAAAACGTCTTTCCTCATAGCACTCACAGTCTCCCTGGCTATAATCTTGTTTCCTATGGCCGCCTGTATCGGAATCTCAAAAAGATGCCTCGGAATTTCCCCTTTAAGCTTCTCGGCTATTTTTCTGCCTCTCTCAACCGCCGATGATTCGTGAACAATAAAGGAAAGAGCGTCAACAACCTCTCTGTTTACCATCATATCCAGCTTAACAAGCTTTGACTCCTCATATCCCGTAAGCTCGTAGTCAAATGAGGCGTATCCTCTCGTGCGTGACTTCAAAACGTCAAAGAAATCATAAATAATCTCGTTAAGAGGCAGATTATAAGTAAGAACGGCCCTCGTTTCCTCAAGATACTCCATTCCCACATATTCCCCCCTTCTTTGCTGACAAAGCTCCATAACGGTTCCTATATAGTCGCTCGGCAGAATAATTTCCGCTTTAACAATGGGTTCCTCCATTTTCTCAATAGCCGTGACGTCCGGCATATCACTCGGGTTTGAAAGTTCTATTATGTCCCCGTTTGTAAGATATATTTTATAAATAACACTCGGCGCTGTCGTTACAAGGTCAAGATTATATTCTCTCTCAAGTCTTTCCTGGATAATCTCAAGATGTAAAAGACCGAGAAAACCGCATCGGAAACCAAAGCCCAAAGCCACTGACGTTTCCGGCTCAAACTGTAAAGAGGCGTCGTTTAAGCTAAGTTTGTCAAGGGCGTCTCTTAAATCCTGATATTTTGAGCCGTCGGCTGGAAAAATACCGCAGTATACCATAGGATTTACCTTTTTATACCCAGGCAGGGCCTCATTTGTCGGTCTTGACGCCTCCGTAACAGTATCGCCTATTCTCGTGTCGGAAACATTTTTAATGCTGGCGGTAAGATAACCCACGTCGCCGGCGCTTAAACAGTCCGCCGGAATAAATCTTCCCGGACCGAACACACCCACTTCCGTAACCTCAAATTCTTTCTCCGTGGCCATAAATCTTATTTTCGTCCCTTTTCTCACTGAGCCGTCAAAAACTCTCATAAAAACTATAACGCCTTTATAAGCGTCGTAAAAGCTGTCAAAAATCAAAGCTTTCAAAGGGGCGTTATAATCCCCTTTCGGAGCCGGAATATCCGATATTATTTTATCAAAGACATCTTTTATATTAATATCCGCTTTCGCCGAGATAAGAGGGGCGCTTTCGGCGTCAAGACCTATTATGTCCTCAATTTCCTGTTTAACCCTTTCCGTGTCGGCGCTTGGCAAATCAATTTTATTTATAACGGGTATAACCTCCAAATCATTGTCAAGAGCGAGATAAACGTTAGCGAGAGTCTGCGCCTCCACCCCTTGGGCGGCGTCCACTACCAAAACAGCCCCGTCGCAGGCGGCGAGACTTCTTGATACCTCATAGTTAAAATCCACGTGCCCCGGCGTGTCTATTAAGTTAAGCGTGTACTCCTCACCGTCGCCCGCCTTGTAAATAAGCCTTACCGCCTGGGCCTTTATGGTGATTCCCCTTTCTCTCTCAAGCTCCATATTGTCAAGAACCTGCTCCTGCATTTCTCTTTGTGTCAAAAGCCCTGACTTTTGAATAAGCCTGTCCGCTAATGTGGACTTGCCGTGGTCTATATGCGCTATTATGCTGAAATTTCTTATTTTAGACTGTCTGTCAAAAGACATAAAAAATCCTCCTTGCCTTTATTATATTAATCTCAAATAAATTCAGCTTACTGTATTTCTCTCAAAACTTCGTGTCATTTAACTGAAGTTAGAAAAAACACTTTATTCAAAATATCTTACCTTTGAATAAAATAATTTTTTCTTCTTTATCAAATTACCGTAATTACATAGTTCCGAAAGAAGTCTACTGTTTGTTTTACAGTATATCATACATTCGGAAAAGTTTGTATAAAAAATTTTAAAAAAAATTAAATTTTTATATTATTTTCTTAACAATTATGGTATACTGTATCTGTAGGATGTTGTAATACTAACCTCATTATTTAAAGTGAGATTAGTGTAAAAGGGCAAAATTTTGTAAACTTTTTTAATTTTAGCCTTGACAGTTCAATATTAGTAAAAAACAGAAACGAGGTAAAAACGATGTCTGACAACGAAAAAGAAACCACAGTAAATAACGACATGGAAAACGATAATCCCAATATCTCTCCAGATACGGATACGGAAAAACTGGAAACGAAAAAAAAATCCATGCTTCATGAGATAATAAGCTGGACAGCTACTATAGCGGGAGCGATTTTGCTCGCTTATATAATCACGACCTTCGTAATAGTAAACGCGGAAGTGCCTACAGAGTCCATGGAAAATACTATAGAGGCCGGAGACAGACTCGTGGCGTTTAGACTCTCCTATCTTTTTGAGGACCCCGAGCGTTATGATATAGTCGTGTTTAAATACCCTGACAACGAGGAAAAACTCTTCATCAAAAGAGTAATCGGTCTTCCTGGCGAGAAAGTCACTATAAAGCACAATGAGAACGGAGAAACTAAAGTTTATATAAACGACAGCGGCACACCGCTAGACGACGCTTTTATAAAAGAATCCATGATTTTGAGAGACGATACCTCAATAAACGAGGAATTAACTTATATTGTCCCTGAAAATTGTTATTTTATGCTCGGTGATAACCGAAATAACTCAAGGGACTCCCGTTTCTGGGAAAACACTTTTGTTAAAAAAGAAAAAATTTTAGGAAAAGCGCTTTTTAAATATTATCCGTCAATAGCTTGGATAGGTGATATGTAAAAACCTTTCCGCCCGCGTTAAAGGCTATTCGTATTTTCACTTATGGCATATCTGAAAACTATCATAAGCTATCAGTTGTATACGCGAAATATCCAAAAAATTATTAAAAAATAAACGAAAACTGTTCAATTAAACAGAAAAGCCTTTCTGTCTCGTTTTATTTTTTATAATTTTTCGCGCGTATTTTTGTTTTCAGATACTCTCTAACAAAATACTCATAATACGTCCGACGCTCACCTAAACAGGTTAAAAATAAACAGGTTTATAAATAAAAAACGTCAAAAAATATTGACATTATTAAAATTAAGTTATATATTAAAAATAAGCGAAGTCTCAAAAAATAAACATACAAAATGGACAAAGAATGGCTTCGCCTAAATTTTAAATATTGATAAAACTAAGGAGGAACCATCGAATGGCACAAGTCTCAAAAGATATGATAATCGCCGATATGATAAATATAGACAAAGGTATAATACCTATCCTTATGAACGCGGGAATGCACTGTATAGGGTGCCCCTCGGCACAGGGGGAGACTCTTGAGGAGGCCAGCTTCGTTCATGGTCTTGACGCCGATTCGCTTGTTACTGAGATAAACGAGTATTTGGCTAAGCAAAATTAATAAGTCAGGTCAAAGACTACTCATATTTTTATTTCATAAAAATATTCGTAACCGACAACCCCCATTTAAGAAGCGGGGATTTCCTCAGTTGGTTAAAATCCAGTCTTTTCACAACTTTATTATCTTCGGGGCAGGGTGAGATTCCCTACCGGCAGTAAAGCCTGCGAACCTTTTGGTTGATTTGGTGAGATTCCAAAGCCGACGGTAAAGTCCGGATGAAAGAAGATAAAACCGATGATTATTTACAATAAAGCCGGTTTATTTAAAGCCCCCAAAATAATAATTTTGGGGGCTTTATTCTATATATGGCATATTAACCGGCAAAGTCAGCATAATTGTATATAGTCAAACAACTTAAAAATAATCAGGCCCAACAGCTAAAAATTATTTTTGTCTTGTCCCCTTTTCCTTATTTTCAAGTTGTTTAACTATATACAGAGTATCCGAAAACACAAACATTTTTTCAAATTGTAAATATACAAAAAATCACAAGAAATAAAATAAGCCAACTTCAAGTTTCTTTTATTTTTTGTGAGTTTTTCAACATATTTCAGTTTTTAGCCGCACCATTAGTAAAAATATGAGAGGAGGATAAAATGGAAAAATATATGAAAATGGCTATTGAGCTCGCTAAAAAAGGAGAAGGCAGAGTAAATCCAAATCCAATGGTAGGATCGGTTATAGTAAAAAACGGCAAAGTAATAAGCTCTGGCTATCATGAGAGATATGGCGAGTTTCACGCTGAGAGAAACGCTATTTTAAACTGTAAAGAGGATATGACAAACGCCGATATGTATGTAACTTTAGAGCCTTGCTGTCATTATGGAAAAACACCGCCTTGTACGGATATAATAATAAAAAGCGGAATAAAAAGAGTAATAGTGGGCTGTACGGACGATAACCCTTTAGTTGAGAATAAAGGAATAAAAAAACTTAAAGAAAACAAAATAGAAGTAATAACGGGAGTTTTAGAAAAAGAGTGCAGAAAGCTAAACGAGATATTTTTTCACTATATTAAATATAAAACTCCTTTCGTAATTATGAAATACGCTATGACGGCTGACGGGAAAATAACGGGGTCCGATGGAAAACCAAAACGGATAACCGGAAAAGACTCTCTCATAAACGTTCATAAAACGAGAAATCTTGTAAGCGGGATAATGGCCGGCATAGGAACGGTTCTCTCAGATAACCCTTTATTGACTTGCCGTATTGAAAACGGTTTAAACCCTGTGAGAATAATATGCGATTCCCATTTAAGAATCCCTATTGAAAGCAATATAGTAAAAACAGCTTCAGCCGTCCCCACAATAATAGCCTCAGGAAAAATTTACGACGAGAACAAGAGAGCGGCCCTTGAAAGCTTAGGACTTAGCGTAATAGAAACCGACTCTAATGAAACCGACTTAAAAACCCTTATGACATTTTTGGGAAAAAGAGGAATAGACAGCGTGCTTTTAGAAGGTGGTGAGACACTTAATTACTCGGCCATTAAAAATGGCATAGTAAATAAAATACAAGCGTATATAGCGCCGAAAATTTTCGGCGGGGTCTTAGGGAAAACCCCTGTAGGGGGAGACGGTTTTTCCCCCGATAATAAAATCTTTACTCTAAAAACAGAAAACGTACTGCCTATAGGCGATGATGTTTTAATAGAATATAGCGTACTACCCGCTATAGAGGAGGTAAACTGATGTTTACGGGAATAATCGAGGAAATAGGAAAAGTAAAAAATATAAAAAACAAAACGGCCTCCTCAATAATAACGGTAGAGGCTGACACAGTGACAAACAACACAAAGCCCGGCGAGAGTATAGCGGTAAATGGAGTATGCTTAACCGTCGTTAAAATATCCGATACATATTTTGACGCCGATATAAT
This sequence comes from uncultured Clostridia bacterium, assembly GCA_910579745.1. Taxonomy (GTDB): domain Bacteria; phylum Bacillota; class Clostridia; order Lachnospirales; family CAG-274; genus MGBC114079. The sequence goes on from CAJTVH010000036.1 coordinate 23,559, forward strand.
GGGAGAGACCCTTCGGCGAAGCAATTTAAAGGACCTAAAACCGGGTGACCTTGTTAATTTAGAAAGAGCCGTAATCGCCGGCGGGCGTCTCGGTGGGCATATAGTCTCAGGACACGTAGACGGAGTCGGAACACTTATAAATTATAAAAAAGACGGCGTAGCTGTATGGGTAACTATAGAATGCCCTCCTGATATTTTAAAATATATAGTAAATAAAGGCTCGGTGGCTCTTGATGGAATAAGCCTCACCGTAGCTGGAGTTTCCGAAAATAATTTCTCGGTCTCAATAATTCCACATACTGGAGCTGAGACAACGCTTCTTGACAAAAATATAGGGGCGAAAATAAATATAGAGTGCGATATAATAGGAAAATACGTAGAAAAATTACTGCTTTTTAAAGAACAGCCAAAATCCCCCGATACAAAAATAAATATGAGTTTTTTATCGGAAAACGGATTTTTATAAAATAAACTTCTTTTAAAACTATGTAATAAGGCAATTCTATAATAAGGAAAATATAGCTTTTTCTTAAATCCTCCGGAATCGCTGTAAAGTTTCAAAAGAAATATGAAATAAACAATGAAAGAAGGTTATATTTAATGAGTGGATTCAGTACTATTCCCGAAGCGATAGATGATATAAAAAATGGCAGGCCAGTAATCGTAACGGACGACGAAAACAGAGAAAACGAGGGAGATATAATCATAGCGGCTGAATACGCCTCTCCCGAAGCGATAAACTTTATGGCGGCCTATGGAAGAGGATTAATATGTATGCCCGCCGAGAAAAAACTTCTTGACAAGCTCAAAATAGAACAGATGGTAGAACATAACACCGATAATCACGAAACGGCTTTCACCGTGTCAATCGATTATAAAGACACCACGACAGGAATTTCCGCTTTCGAGCGTTCAAAAACAATAACAATGGCGGTAAACGACAGCGTAAAAGGCTCTGATTTCCGCCGTCCGGGTCATGTATTCCCATTGGCGGCTAAAGAGGGAGGAGTTTTAGAGCGCGCGGGACATACCGAGGCGGCCGTTGACCTCGCCAAATTGGCGGGCTTAAAACCGGCTGGAGCCATATGCGAAATAATGAACGGCGATGGAACAATGGCCCGCGTTCCTGAACTTTTGGAATTCTCAAAAAAACACGGAATAAAAATAATAACAATAGAGGATTTAATCGCCTATAGAATAAAATCAGAAAAATTCGTCGAATTGGCGGCAAAAGCCAAGATGCCCACCCGTTACGGTGACTTCACCATATATGGATATGTAAATAAATTAAACGGGGAGCATCACGTCGCTCTTGTAAAAGGTGAAATCTCTGAGAATGAGCCCATTTTGTGCAGGGTTCATTCTGAATGCTTAACAGGCGACGCTCTCGGCTCTTCCAGATGCGACTGCGGCGAGCAGTACGACGCCGCTATGAGACAAATCTCAAAAGAGGGTCGAGGGGTTTTGGTATATATGAGACAAGAAGGCAGAGGAATAGGACTTATAAATAAATTAAAGGCGTATGAGCTTCAGGATAAGGGGTTTGATACTGTTGAGGCTAACGTAAAACTAGGCTTCGCCCCTGATTTAAGGGATTATGGAATAGGCGCCCAGATTTTATCCGATTTAGGGATAAGAAAAGTAAAACTTATGACTAATAACCCTAAAAAAATATCGGGTCTTAAAGGCTATGGAATAGAAATAACTGAAAGAGTTCCAATTGAAATGGCCCCAAAACCCACTGATGAATTTTACCTGCGTACAAAAAAAGAAAAAATGAATCATTTGCTTAATTTATAATTGTTTGAAAAATTGTGCGGCAGCATCCTCAAAAATAGTAAAATATTTTTTGTTTTTATCTCATTTTATTCAGTATTTAAAGAGAGATTATTATAACATATAAAAAACTTCTGTTTATTAAAAAAATCAACTTAATTAATTATATAATATTAATAAACTCTAAGGGGAATAAAAAATGAATATAAAATGGAAATCCGAGGAATACAAAGAAAACTTTTCTTTCGTTCATGAGTACGGAGAGGACGTTTTAAAACTTTTAAAAATAGATGAAAACTCTCTTGTTATAGACTTAGGATGCGGAAACGGCGCTTTGACAAAAAAGCTCTCAGAAATATGCGGCGGCGTAATCGGTATAGACTCGTCGGAAGAAATGCTCAAAACGGCTAAAAAATCTTATCCGAATTTAACTTTCATTAGAGAAGACGCCCTCAATTTTAATTTAGAAAAAAAGGCGGACGCTGTTTTCTCAAACGCTGTTTTCCATTGGATTGACAAAGATAAACAATCCTCGCTTTTAAAAAATATAAACCGCAATTTAAAGCTTAACGGACAGCTTGTGTGCGAGTTCGGGGGATTTGGGTGCGCCGAGACTATACACTCAGCCCTTGAGACAGAGTTTAATAAAAAGAATTTATCGTATCCAAGAACTTTTTATTTCCCTACAATAGGCGAATACGCCCCAATTTTGGAAAAAAACGGGTTTAAAGTGTCCTTCGCTTCTCTTTTTGACAGAAAAACAAAATTAAACGGTAAGTACGGATTAAAAGACTGGATAAATATGTTCGTGACGGAGCCGTTTAAAAATATAGACCATATAACGGCAAATGAGATAATTACAAACGCCGTAAATAAACTTAAACCTATTCTTTTTGAAAACGGCGTATGGTACGCCGATTACGTCAGAATACGGTTTAAAGCCCAAAAAAACAGAACCGTCTAACACCCCGCCTAAAAAAGTCAAAATAATTTTATACTAATTTCTTTTTAATGAGATTAGTATTAAACCATTCAAGGAGGAATTAAATATGAGAGTTTTAGAAGGAAATATGGTGGCTGAAGGAGCTAAAATAGCGCTGGTCGCCGCAAGATTTAATGAGTTTATAACGTCAAAATTAATATCAGGAGCGATAGACGGCTTAAAACGTCACGGCGTAGAGGATGATGACATATCCCTCGCGTGGGTGCCCGGGGCTTTTGAAATCCCCATTATAGCGAAAAATCTCGCCCTCTCAAAAAAATACGACGCCGTAATATGTTTAGGGGCGGTAATCAGGGGAGCGACAACTCACTACGACTACGTATGTAACGAGGTCTCAAAAGGAATCGCCCATATAGCCCTTGAAACTAACGTTCCCATACTTTTTGGAATCCTCACCACAGAAAATATAGAGCAGGCTATAGAGAGAGCGGGAACCAAAGCCGGAAATAAAGGCTATGACTGCGCTTTGTCCGCGATTGAGATGATAAATTTATTAAAAAACATCAAACCCGCGCAGTAATTTATAAGGTGTATGAAAACTCTGTGCGTATATTGTTAAAATCTTTATAAATTTTTAACGCTTAAAAAGTATTTTCCATTTTTATAAAGTTCAATAGTTTCTAAAGATTATGATGTTAAATATTAAGAACCGCCTGATTTTCGCCGATATAATTATTATAATGATAAACTGAAGGAAACACCCCGTAACTCAAAAATAATTTTTTAAAAAGATTGAGTGTTAGCGTTATTTTTTTAAATGACACGATAAAGGAAATTTTAAACTTAAAAAATTGTTTTTATTATCTTCACGCGGTGTCTCCTTAAAAAGCGAAAGGAGGCGGATAAAATGGAAACTAATATAACATATACAAACAGTTATGGCTATACTCCTGAAAACAATCTCCAAAAACAAAACTTAAAGTCAAAACAAGCCGAGCTAAAACCAGAAGAGACAAAAAAACAGAACAAGCCCGATGATTCCTCAGACAGCGCCGACACCTCTTATATAAAAATTTTAATAGCGCAGCTTGCCGCCGCCAAAACGTCAGCGGAAGCGTCGGATTATATTGTAAAATTAAATATTGAGCTGAGTAAACTTCAAAGCTCTAATAAAAACGCCATATTAATAAATAAAATAAAAAAAGTAATCCAAAACGGAAATAAAAAAGTATCACAGTTAAAAGAAGAGGAAAAACTTGAAAGCAAAAGAAAAAGCGCTGAAATGAAAAGAGATAGCGAGACAGCTTCAGCTCTTGATGCCACCATCAAAGAAAAAAAGAGAAAACGTGTGTTAAAGGAAAATAATAACCTGCCAAACCTCGATGAGTCCGGCCCTATAAGCCTTGAGAACATTTCTGTGTCATTAGGGGCGGATTTCTCATCCGTCATGCCGGACATAGATGTCTCCATATAGAAAGCTTTTCCGTTTATATAAAAATCTTTAATAATTATAAAACATAGATAAACTGTATAAATTAATATTGTAACTTTCTTCCTTTAGTGATATAATAAAGAAAAACAAATCACAAGGAGGTGATATTATGTCTATTTCAAGGATAAACTCTATAGATTACTACTATACAGCCATTTCCACTGGAAAAAGAATTAACAGTGCCGCTGACGACGCGGCTGGTCTTGCTATAAGCCAAAAGCTCACATCGCAAATTAAGGGAACCGATAAAGCTACCCAAAACGCTCTTGACGCTCAGAGTATGCTCAAAACCGCTGAGGGAAGCCTAACCACAATTACCGACAGCCTTCATAGAATGAGAGAGCTTTCCCTTCAGGCGTCAAACAGCTTTTATACTTCTTCGGATAAACGCCATATTCAGAATGAGATTGACGAGTTAAAATCACATATCGCCAATACGGTTGATACCGCTAATTTTAATACTAAAAACCTTTTTGATCAAAATAACAGCGATTTCTTTTTCGCTGTTTCCTCAAACGGTTCCGGAGAGACCGTTTCGATAGGAGGCGCTTTACTTCAAAGTCTTGGAATAGCGGATTTTGACGTTACGAAAGCTTTTGATATAGGAGACATAGATAAGGCTTTGGATACAGTGTCTTCGATTACGAGCGGTTTAGGCGCTTCTTACAACAGATTTGAGTATACAATCGAAAGCAATCTCAACTCTTCCCTTAATCTTCAAAACGCTAACAGCCGTATTGCTGACGCCGATATAGGTATGCTTGTTTCCGATATGAAAAAAGCAGAGGTTATGGACTATTATAAACTTTATATGCAAAAAAAGGCTCGTGAAAATAACGAAAACCTGACAAAAAAGATTTTAACGTCAATATAGTATATCAGAATAGCAAAATTATAACCCACTGTAATATCTAAAAACAGGAGGAGCGAATTAAGATAAAAAACCTAATTCGCTTCCCCTGTTTTTTCTTCGCTTTCTGTGCTTTCTGTCTCCAAAATCGCCCTCCTGACATCAATAAAATCAATTTTATCGGCGCAGCTTTCATCATAATATAAAGAACCGAACGCCTTTCTGATAATCTCCGCGTTTTTAAAAATCTTAATAAAAAAGCCTGCTAATTTTGAGACTTTAATTTTCTTTCCCGAAGCCTCAGCGATATTTTTCGCCAAAAAGTCCGTAGAGATATACTCCCCGTCCATAGGAAGAAAAATACCGCCTTTTCTGTTTTCAGCTAGATAAAAAATAAAAAAGCAAAGGTTTTTAATATATAAAAGGCTTTTTTTATTCGATACTTTAGGAAAAATAGGAGATTTTATAACAATTTTTCTAAGGGCGGAATAATTTCCCGGACACCCTTTACCATAAACCATAGGTGGTCTTAAAACGGCAACGGTAAAATCATCATCCGAGAGTTTAAAAAGCTCTTTTTCCGCCAAAAGCTTCGACTTTCCGTATGGCGTAACAGGGTCTGGCGCGGTATCAGCTGAAATCATGGACACCTTGCCGCCGTAAACGCTCATTGAGCTAAAAAAAATAAATTGTTTAACGCCTGACGCTTTCGCCTTTTTTGCCGTTTCCACCGTTAGAGAAACGTTTATCCTCTCAAAGTACTCTTCTGAGTCCTCAACATTTTTATGGACAGCGCCGACGCAATGGACAACTATATCCGTTTTTGAAAAATCAGCGCTTTCCGTCCCTTCTCTTAAAGAAACGGTTTCACATATATGGCCTCTTTCCTCAAAAAAACTTTTTATATTAATTCCTATATAGCTTGTTTTTCCCGTCACGGTAACTTTCATATACCATTCATTCTCCCAAAGTTTTAATGAAAACGCTAGAGCGTCTTAAAACGCTTTTATATTTAGTATAAACTCACTATCTCACTGATTATAAGAATAAGCGGGTGTGTGAAAAAATAATTTTTCACACACCCTTTTCTCTAAAATAAAATTTAGGGCAAAATTAAATAAACTAAAATTTAATTTCCTCACGGCCCCTTCTTTATTTAATTAAAGTACGCTGTCAACAATTTTCATAACCCCGTCCAAAGCGTTCTCGATATTTTTCTCGGCTGCCTCCAGAGATTCTCCCTTAGATCCGAAATAAATTTTAATCTTAGGCTCCGTTCCTGAAGGTCTCACGCAAAACCATGTACCGTTCTCAAGAACATAATAAAGAACGTTAGACTTTGGAAGATTAACTTTTCCGTCCTCTCCCGTCTGATAATTTTTAAATGTTCCGGCGTTATAGTCTCTTGACTCAACAACCTTTGAACCGCCGATTTCCTCAGGAGTCCCGCTTCTGAAAGTCTCCATAATCTTTTTCATGTTCTCAATTCCCTCGATGCCTTTTAAAGTAATCGATTTAATTGATTCTTTATAGAAACCGTATTTTTTATAAACTTCCTGAAGCCCCTCGTAAAGAGTCATTCCCTTTGATTTGTAGAAAGCGGCAAGCTCGCATATAAGCATTGTCGCCACAACGGCGTCTTTATCTCTCGCGTAAGTTCCGGCGAGACAACCGTAGCTTTCCTCAAATCCAAAAAGATAAGTGTGGCTTCCGTCTTTCTCAAACTCTTTAATCTTCTCGCCGATATACTTAAATCCCGTAAGCACCTCAAAATAATCAACGCCGTAATTTTGGGCTATGGCTTTTGTAAGGTCCGTGGAAACGATAGTCGATACAACCGCTCCGTTTTCAGGCAGTCTTCCGCTTTCTTTTTTGCTTGAGAGAATATATTCTGTTAAAAGAACACCCGTCATGTTTCCAGTGAGAATAACATACTCGCCTTTTCCGTTTTTAACAACGGCTCCGACTCTGTCGGCGTCCGGATCCGTTCCCACAACAATATCCGCCCCGATTTCATCAGCGAGCTTCATAGCGAGAGTAAACGCTTTCGGATCCTCCGGATTCGGGTATCCCACCGTTGAGAATTCCGAATCGGGAAGCTCTTGTTCCGGAACAACGTTCACGTTTTCAAACCCAACCTCTTTAAGAACTCTTCTTACAGGTATATTTCCCGTTCCGTGCAAAGGAGTGTAAACTATTTTAAGGTCCTTCGCGCTTTTAATAAGGTCGGGATTTATAAGCTGAGCTTTAACGTTTTTAACATATTCGTCGTCAACTTCTTTGCCCACAATATTGAATAAGCCGTCTTTCGCCGCCTGCTCTTTATCCGCCTTTTTGATTTCCTTAAAGTCTGAAACAGCTTCCACCTCTTTGATAATTTCCATATCTCTAGGGAAAGGAACCTGTCCGCCGTCCGCCCAGTAAACTTTATATCCGTTGTATTCCGGAGGGTTATGACTCGCCGTAACAACAATACCTCCCGTACATCCCAAATGTCTCACGGAAAATGACAAAACGGGA
>CAJTVH010000037.1 GCA_910579745.1 uncultured Clostridia bacterium
TCTAAATCCGTTTTAATAGTATCCATAAATTCTTTGTTATCGGACATATCTCTTTGCCATTCAAGAATTTGACGAAGCCACGAAAGTTTAGCTTCCTCGGAATTTTCTTCCGTCCCCGTTTTGCCCTCTTTATATTTCCAGTGAGCGGCAATACCATACTCAGCGATACGATGCATTTCCCACGTCCTTATCTGAATCTCAAAAGGCTCCCCCTCTGGTCCAATAAGCGTATTATGGAGAGATTGATACATATTAGCTTTGGGCATAGCTATATAATCTTTAAATCTGCTTTGAATAGGCTTATACATTTCATGCACTATGCCAAGAACTTCATAACAGTCCTTAACAGTGTCCACAATAACCCTTACGGCAAATAAATCATAAATTTGGTCAAGAGTTTTTGTTTGGTTAAGCATTTTTTTATATATGCTGAAAAAATGCTTCGGTCTTCCCGCGATTTCGCATTTAATGTTATTCTCATCACATTTGTCTTTAAGTTCTTTAACAATTTTTCCCACATATTCCTCTCGTTCCGATTGTTTTCTTTTAATTTTATCAGCAAGGTCATAATAAGCGTCAGGGTCTAAATATCGTAACGATAAATCCTCAAGCTCCGTTTTTATTTTCGAGATACCAAGCCGGTGAGCTAAAGGGGCGTAAATATCAAGAGTTTCCTGAGCTTTTTCCTTTTGTTTTTCAGGGCTCATATATTTAAGAGTACGCATATTGTGAAGCCTGTCAGAAATTTTAATAATAAGAACACGAATATCTTTCGCCATCGCCAGAAACATTTTTCTATAGTTTTCCGCCTGCATTTCCTCTTTCGAGGAGTACTCAATTTTTTCAAGTTTAGTAACGCCATCTACCAATAAAGTTACTTCCTCGCTAAAAAGTCTTGTAATATCATCGCAAGAATATATGGTATCCTCAACAACGTCATGAAGAATCCCCGCTACAATCGATTCTATATCAAGCTCCAAATCAGCGAGTATAACCGCTACGCAAAGGGGATGTATAATATAAGGTTCTCCGGATTTTCTAAGCTGGTCGCCATGAGCCTCTCTCGCTAAAAGATACGCTTTCTCAACCATCGAAAAATCATTTGACGGATGGTATCTTTTCATTTTATTAATCAGTTCTTCATATAGCTTCTCACATTGCTCCATAAAAACCACTCCCCTGTAAAATATCACAATATAAAGAAATAAAAGGTTTTATAAAAACCATAAAATATTAATTTTTTATTTTTCTACAACACATTCCAAAACCGTAATATAGAGAAAAATCACAAAAAACTTTAAAACGCGTTTACTTTTCACGGATATTTCCTCAACAGCTTTCAGGTACGCCGTAGAACAAAACAAATATTTAAAAAATTAATTCTATACAACTTATTATAATTACTATCGACAATAATTTCAAGACAGAATTGCGCTTAAGATAATTTTTTTCATAAATATAACTTTAGAGCAAAAAATTAGAAAGGTTATTTAAAAATATAAATTTTTAAACAGCCTTTCCAAATATTTTAAATAAGCGTAAAATTTAGGAAAACAATAAATCAAGGTGTATATAAAAACTCTTTAACGATTGTTAGTCATTTGAATAATAAGCTTTACAAGAATAACTCGAATACGCCTTAAAAATATTAAATTTAATTATATCTTAATAAACAAATATATTTTATTTTTTTCTCATTGAATTTAAAACAGCAAGCAAAGCCACTCCAACATCAGCGAAAACAGCAAGCCACATTGTGGCGAATCCAAAAGCGGCTAATATAAGTACAATAAATTTAACCACAAGAACAAATCCTATATTTTGTTTTATAATGTTTAACGTATTTTTAGAAATCCTAATCGCGTCGTCTATTTTTGAAAGCTCATCATTCATAATAACAATATCAGCCGCCTCAATAGCCGCGTCAGAACCGACTCCTCCCATTGCCGCCCCAACATCCGCCATAGCTAAAACAGGAGCGTCGTTTATTCCATCGCCAACAAAAAGAACTTTTCCAGATTTATTTTTAGCCATAATTTCCTCAAGCTTTTCCACTTTGTTTTGAGGAAGCATATCAGAATAAATCTCGTCAATAGAAAGTTTTCTAGCGACATTCACAGCGGTCTCTTTTTTATCTCCTGTAAGCATTATTGTTTTTAAGCCTCTCTCTTTAAGCTTTTTAATAGCTGAAAAACTGTCTTCTTTTATAGTATCGCATACTAAAATCTCGCCTGAAAACTCATTGTCATAAGAAACAAAAATATTTGTGTCATCCGTAAACTCCTCAAAAGCGTTAATATTGTATTTTTTCATAAGCTTAAAATTACCGACAATAATTTTTTTCCCCTCAATTTCTCCTACAATACCATAACCACCTATCTCCTCAAAATTCAAAACCTCAAAACAATCTTTTCCGAAATCAGCCTCATATTTAGTGACAACAGCCTTGGCAACAGGATGATTAGACAATTTCTCAACACTATACGCAAGTTTCATAAAAGTCTTTTCATCCATATTCCTTGTAAGTATTTTTTCAACAGAAAAAACCCCTTTTGTAATAGTTCCCGTTTTATCGAAAACAACTGTTCTAACTTCGCGCATAGTCTGTAAATAAGAGCTTCCTTTTATGAGTATACCTCTTTTTGAGGCATATCCTATTCCACTGAAAAAACCGAGAGGAATAGAAATAATTAAAGCGCACGGACAAGATGAAACAAGAAAAATCAGCGCTCTTTCAAGCCATTGTCCAAAGGTTTCAAAACCCATAATAAGTGTAGGAAATAAGGCGATGATGGCCGCTGATAAAACAACTGCCGGGGAATAAATTTTCGCGAATTTAGTGATAAAATTTTCGGTCTTTGACTTTTTGCTTCCCGCGTTTTCCACAAGATTTAAAATCTTTGAGACAGTAGAACTCTCATATTTTTTCACAGCTTTAACTTTAAGTACTCCGCTTTGGTTTATAGAACCGCTTAACACCTCATCGCCCTCTGATACAGACTTTGGCAAACTTTCGCCTATCAAAGCCGACATATCGATAAAAGAATTGCCCTCCGAGATAATTCCGTCAACAGGCACTTTATCACCGGCCTTAACTACTATAATATCACCTATCTCAACATCTTGAGGCTTGACTATTCTTACATCTTCACCATCAACAACAGTAGTCGTTTCCGGCACTATGTTCATAAGCCCTTTAATAGACTTTCTCGATTTTTCCACAGCTCGGTCTTGGAAAAACTCTCCTAACTGATAAAATATCATAACGGCTACAGCCTCATTATATTCTTTTATAAAAAATGCGCAAAAAGTCGCAATAAACATTAAAAACTTCTCATCAAAAATCTGACCTTTAGTTATATTCAGCAAAGCGCTCCAAATAACGTCATAACCTGTTATTAGATAGGCCGCTATAAATAAAGTTAAATTTATATAGTCTGGCATATCAATAATTATTCCCATAGCGAATAATACTAAACCAACCGAAAGTCTCACCAGTTTAACGGTAGCGCCATTTCTTATCTCTTCCTCAAAATCTTCTTTTAATTCTCTTTCAAAAACTTTAACTTCGGGTTCGATTTTTTTGACTATTTCCGTAACTTCATCAATAATCCTTTTTTTATCCTTTAAATTTTTAAACCTAATAACAATTTCTTTATTCATAAAGTTAAGAGAAGCGTCCTGTACCTTTTCTATTTTTTTTACGCTTTCCTCAATTTTCATTCCACAATGAGCGCAGTTTAATCCTTCAAAACCAATTGTAAAAAACTTTTTCGGATTTTTTTCTTTATTTTTTTCATAAACGTTTACTGTAGGCTCAAATTTTTTAACTATATTCACAATTTCATTTACGACAATATTCTTATCTTTAATATTTTTTAGTTTTATACTAATTTCCTTATTCATAAAATTAAGATAAGCCTCGTCAATCTTGTCAAGTTTTTTTACATTTTCCTCAATTTTTTCCGCGCAATGAGCACAATTTAACCCATCAAGTTTAAACTCAACATCACTCTTCATATAAATCAGCTCCTTTTTTATGAATAATATGACACATACTTTGCTGTAAAAGCAAATTGACATGTTCATCGTCAAGTGAATAAATAACTGCTTTGCCTTCTTTTCTGAATTTAACAAGGTCATTTTGCCTTAAAACCCTTAACTGATGAGAAACGGCGGATTGAGTCATATCAAGAGCTTCCACCAAATCCCCGACACACATTTCCCCTCCCAATAAAGCGTATAAAATTTTTATTCTGGTAGAATCACCAAAAACCTTAAAAAAATCAGCAATATCATAAATAAGCTCTTCCGATAAACTTTCTTTTTTACTCTTTCAACAACATCCTTATGCACACAAGTACAAATTTCACAAAAATCAGAAATCTTTTCCCTCATATTAGAATCCCCCCCATAACAAACATTATATTAATGAGCATATATTCATATATTAATTTTTATAAAAGAGGTCATATAAACCTCTATATAAATATATGAACATTTATTCATATATCTATATAATATACATTTTTTAATCTCTTGTCAATAGCTTTTTATTAAAAATTATATTAAACTAAAAAAAAGATAGTTGTCACAAATTACATAAATATGTTATAATAATAAAAAAAATATGCGGGTGTATTATGAGAAAAAATAATTTACAATTAAAATCAACTTTTTTAATCATTATAGTATTAGTTTTGTTAATTATAAGTGTATTTTATTACATAAGCGATATACGGAAATCTCTTTGGAAACAAACTGTTTCGGAAATTCTTGAGGTGACTTCTCAAGGTAGCCACGCTTTTGAGCTTTATATTGAGAAAGATATGCAAATACTTAATCGAATTGAAAAGCACCTTTCCTTAGATAGCTCTAAAAATAAGACTTCTATAATAAACACTATAAAAGCTTTCAAAGATTTAGACGTTGCTTTCACGGTTATTGATTTAGATAACGGTATAATGTACGGTAAAAATATTAATAACATTAGAAAAATAAGCTCAGATAAATTAAAATCATACGCGAGTTTTTCCGCTAAAGGAGTGAGAGAACCCTATGATGATGAATATACGGGACAAAAAGTAATTGGATGTTATCAACGGTTTACATTCGCGGACGGAACTCACGGAATTGTTCAGGTAAAAAGACCAGTATCCGTTGTGGCTGATGAGTTTATGCTTTCCTTTTATAATAACTCGGGATTTTCTTATATAGCTAACGCGCGGGGAGATATTTTGGTACGTTCCTCGCATAAAAACAGTAAAGATACTTTTTCCAATATTTTAGATGTAATTGAACTTTCAGGAAACAGCAAAGAAGATATACAGGCGTTTAACGAAAGTATATCTATGAAAAAAGAAGGCGCTATACGACTTATTTTTAATGGTGAGGAAAATTTATTCGCTTTTACACCTGTCAAAGGTGCTGATGAATGGTATTTAATCGCTATCGTGCCTGATTCTGTCATTATGAAACACGCTAATGAGATTTTAAAAAGCTCCCGGTCATTTATTTTTTTATTTGGCGGTGTTTTTATTGTAGTTGGATTATTTATCTATATGGAAAGACTCTCCAGAAAAAAACTTATGGAAAAAGAAGGAGACGTTCAATATCGTGAACAGCTTTTTAATATTTTGGCCAATAACACAAATGACGTATTTTTGATGTTCTCAGCCAATAATCATACTGTTGAGTATATAAGCCCTAATGTTGAGCGTGTATTAGGAATATCTCCGGAAGAAATAAAAAACGATATTAAAATACTGGAAAAGTATTCTTCTGATAATAACGATAATAACGAACTTATAAATGAAGATTTAATGGATAATTTAGAAATCGGAAATTCTATCATATGCGAGAAAGAACGAATCCATAGAAAAAACAAAGAATGCAGATGGTTTATGGAAACTATTTACAAAACGTCTATAAATAATTCCGAGCGATTTGTAGCCGTTTTATCAGACAGAACACATGAGGAACAAAGAAAACAAGTTCTAAAAGAAGCGTTAGAAATCGCGAAAACTGCCAACGAGTCTAAAAGTGTCTTTTTAAGTAATATGAGTCATGATATTCGTACTCCTATGAACGCTATAGTAGGGTTATCGACACTTTTGCAGCGAGACGCTCACGACACTGAAAAAGTAAAGGAATATACTCGAAAAATCACAGCCTCAAGCCAGCATTTGCTTGGGTTAATTAATGATATCCTTGATATGAGTAAAATTGAGAGTGGTAAAGCTACTTTAAATATTTCCGAAATAAGTCTCGCCGAAATTATAGATGAATTGGGAATAATGATACAACCGCAGGCTAAAGCTAAAAATCAAAAATTTAAAATAGACGTATACGATGTTTGTAACGAGGAAGTATTGGGGGACCAGCTTCGTATAAATCAGATACTGATTAATATTTTATCAAACGCTGTAAAATATACTCCCGTAGGTGGTAATATTGAAATGACTGTTCGTCAGCTTCCGCAATACTCAAAAAATTATGCACGTTTTCATTTTATAGTTAAAGATAATGGAATTGGTATGTCAAAAGAATATTTAGAAACTATCTTCCAGCCTTTCACTCGAGAAGACACAAAAAAAACTTTAAACATACAAGGAACAGGGCTTGGAATGGCAATTACTAAGAATCTTGTGGATTTAATGGGAGGCACAATAGAGGTAACGAGCGAAATTAATAAAGGAACTACTTTTATAGTGGACTTAGAGCTGAGAATTAAAGAACAGGACATAGATCCTGATTTTTGGAAAAAACATAATGTTACCAATTTGCTGGTTGTAGATGACGATGAGGAAATATGCGTAGGTATAAAAAATATAATGGCCGGTACTGGAGTAAATATGCAATACGCTCTTGGCGGTCAAATTGCCATTAAAATGACAGAAAACGCCAAGGCTGATGGCAAAGGATTTGATTTAGTCCTTATTGATTGGCAAATGCCAGATATAAGCGGAATTGAAACAGCGCGCCGTATTAGAAAAATCGTTCCATCCAATGTTCCGATTATGATACTTACGGCATATGATATAAATAGGATAGAACAAGAGGGTATGGAGGCTGGTATCGACGGATTTTTACAAAAACCTTTTTTCTTAAGTAATTTCAAACTTACTATGGACAATCTAAAATCGGGAAATACCATAGAGAATAAAGATAATAATAATAAAATCAATGAAGATAATGAAATTTTATCGGGAAAAAATATTCTCGCCGCTGAGGATATTGAGCTAAATATGGAAATTCTTCAAGAGTTGCTAAAAACAGCCGGTGCTACTTGCGATTGGGCAAATAACGGCAAAGAAGCCTTAGAAAAATTTGAACAGTCTCCTCCTGGATTTTATGATGTAATTTTGATGGATGTTCAAATGCCTGTAATGAACGGGTATGAAGCGACTAAAGCTATACGTAATTGTTATCATCCGCAAGCAAAAACAATTCCTATTATCGCTATGACAGCTAACGCTTTTTCAGAAGACGTTAAAGAAGCCCTCAACTCAGGTATGAATAAACATGTGGCAAAACCAATTGATATAGAACATCTAAAAACAGTTATAAAAGATGTTTTGGCTTAAATATATATACATTTTCCAGCTCAAAAATCTTAAAAAACAAAGTTTGGATATTGAAATACTTCACCGCTTTGTGATAATATTTCTTTCGCTGAAAATTTATACTATATTATTTACATAGTTTTAGCAAAAGTTATATAATTTTTATATATTTTTTTATAAGTAAACTTGAGAAAAATAGGAAACTTTTAAGTTATTAAAAACTTCCTATTTTTTTTATGTTTTTAGGTATAAAAAAATATACAATCTAATTAATCGTACCTGTTCCCTTTATAATTACGCTTATATTTTCAGAAAGTTCCATATCCTTAAATACGTTTTCCTCGCCAAATTTTTTGTACAAATCATTATCCTTTTTTCGGCAATACTCGCCAAGCCTTAAAACATCCACTTCCAATTCGTCTCTAAAAAAATCAAAACTGCTTCTTATATGCTTAGACACTATATCCTGATAAGATTTCTCAAGCTCGGATACAGGAACTTTCCCGTCTCTGTATTCCTCAACATCTCCCTCTATCTCTACATTAATAACGCATTTAACCTTTCCGTTCTCTTCTTTAAATTTAATATCCGTATTTTTCTTATTTATCTTCAAAGGAACGTTTACACCATTAAAACTGGTCACAATATCTGTTTCCATAATATCCTCCTTAATAATATTATACCCTTTTATAATATTCGGTCCACAGTATCCCTCAAGTCTATAATCCTTGATAACAGCCATTCCATTAAACTCGATTTCACCGTCTTTTACCTCCATAATAGGTAAAATTGTCTCCCCTACTCCGCTTAAATCACTAAGTACATCTTGAAGAGTCTTTTTAAAAGTAAAATCAGTACTTTTTCTATTGTTATTAAAAAAAGCGTCGGTAAAAAATCCCGCTGTTTTTCTGTCACCCACATAGCCTTTTAAAATGTCTTCCGCTTTACCCTTTGTAAAACACACAATAACTTTTCGCCATATATCTTTATTTCTTTCAATAGCGTCAATAGCCTGTTTTGTCATCTCTCTGTCTTTTAGAATATCTTCTCCCAAAACACATAATTTAATCTGGCCAAAATCAAGCTTTCTGTCAGTTTTACTATCAATAGCTTTAACCGCCGACCATATCGTAGAATCTGAATAACTTTCCACATAAGAATTTTCGTTTTCCTCTTCATCTCCGCCGTCTTTTCCGCCTTTTTCCTCAAATATATTGAGAGCCGGAACCTCAACACATATATTAAATTTAGAATCCTTTGTTTTGTCAATCCCCATAGCGGTAACAAATCCTCGTTCCTCCGGCTCAAATTTATCCCAACACCCCGAAAAGATAAAAGAGCAGAAAATAACGACAACCATCATTTTAATTTTTTCTTTCCTTGTTCGCAAAAAATCACCAAACTTTCCATTAAAATGCCAATTATAACAATTCTGATATATTTAATGATATAAAACAATTATTTATCTCAAAAAATCTCAAATTATTTTGCGATTTACCTGTCAACTTTTATAGCCAATTGATTAAAAAAACATTCCTTTATCGCCTTATTGGTGTTAGTCATCGTCGCGCGAAAACTATACTCTCATTCCATCGTTTTATTAAAATAATTTTTAAACTCATTTTCTTTTGTTTTTTAAGTTAATTGGTATAAACCGATTTATATCATAAAATATTTTTTATATTTGTAATATTTTATCTTTTTAAAGCTGAATTGTTCTAAGGCGTATCTGAAAACTATCATAAGCCATCAGTTATATACGCGAAATATCAAAAAAATTATTAAAAAATAAACGAAAACGGTTCAATTAAACAGAAAAGCCTTTCTGTTTTGTTTTATTTTTTATCATTTTTCACGCGTATTTTAGTCTTCAGATACTCTCTAATCAATATTTTCTTATCTTAGCTATAATTAAAAGTAAAAAAGGAATTACAAAAATATAAACCGCGCCAAAAGACATATATATCTTATCCGTAATTTTTATAATTTCACTAATATCGGTTGGAATAAGAGATATAAAAAATACCACAGCCGAAATTACAGCCACATACCAAATATTTTTTCCTTTTTTAATCATATCCTTAGAAAGAAGCGAGGAAAAGTAAACTCCGGCGTTAATAATTATAAATACTGACATTATCCAAAAACTCATAACAACGGCGTCTTGCCTTTCAAGAAAAGCTCCCGGCAGCTCAACCGTATTCATAAGTTCCAAAACCGGCCAAACTTGATTTTTTATATCAAAAGGCCCTAACTTTGAAATGGTAATAACCGTTATCAACACCATAATTACACCTATAAAAACAACAGCCTTAACACTTTCCTTTTTAGCCGTTTTTTTATTTTTTAAATAAGGATAAGCGAGAAGAATAAACTCAATTCCCGAAAAAGTAAATAACGAAAATATTCCTCCTAAAAATATCTCTTTTTTATCTGCCTCAAAAAACGGCATAAGATTGGTATAATCTGATCCAGACGCTACAAAAGCGAAAATTATAAATAGAGGAATAAAAATAACAAATATTAAAATTTCAGCTATTCTTCCTCTTGTTTCATACCCCTTTACAGCTCCGTAAGCTCCCACTAAAAGCATACAAATTGATATAACATAAGATGGAGTATTGAAAAGAATCGTCTGTTTTAAAATCTCACTGAAAATTCTAAGTTCCATAGAAAGCGAAAAGATTATTTTCAAAATAAAACCTATTGTTATAATAACAGCGAAAGGTTTTGAAACAATTTTTCCAACATAAGTTACGAAGTCATCTTCGGGGAACTTTTCAGCTAAGCTCGCCGAAATCCAAGCACATATACAAGCGAACACCACACCTAGTATAACGCATATCCACCCATTTTGCCCTCCGAATTCCGTCATTTTTTTCGGTAAAAAAGTTATTCCCATTCCGAATATATCTAAAATCAAAAGAATTTGAAGCTGTCTTACAGAAATTTTATTATTTGAAGAAAACATTTATTTCCTCCTCTCGGAATTTCTTTGAACTCTTAACCTTATTTTTTGCTTAGGATTAGCAAAAACAGGCCTCTTTTTCATTCTAATAATTGGTAATCTAAAAAACGTGTCTTTTAAATCGGAAACATTTTCCGCTGATGTAAATGGAAACATAAACGGTATTCCAAAACTTTTTAAATTTACAAGATGAATTAGAATTAAAAGCGCCCCAATCCAAAATCCAAATAAACCCAAAACAGCGGAAAAGAAAATTATAATATATTTCATAAGCCTAAAACCCGAAACAAGCGCTATATTTGGAATTGAAAAACTGCAAAGTCCTGTAAGAGACACAATTATTACAACAATAGGACTAACAAGACCGGCTTCAACGGCGGCTTGTCCTATTATGATTCCCCCAACAATTCCAAGCGTGCTTCCTATAGCTGACGGAAGCCGTATTCCAGCCTCTCTTAGTGTTTCAAATGCGATTTCCATAAGAAGTACCTCAAAAACCGCCGGAATCGGAACATCGCCCCTTGACTGCGCTATCTTAAACAAAAGCTGTGTGGGAATCATAGCTGGATGATATACAGCCGTCGCGATATACAGCCCAGGAAGAGCTACAGCTATAAACCCGGCGATATACCTTATGATCCTCACAAAACTCATAATTTCCCATCTCTGATAATAATCCTCTGATGATTGATAAAAAGAAGTCAGTATAGCTGGTATCATAAGTACAAAAGGAGTATTATCCACAATAATAACCACTCTGCCCTCCAAAAGAGCTGAGGCGGCTTTATCAGGTCTTTCGGTAAGTTGTATTTGGGGAAAAGGTGATAAATAATCATCCTCGATAAGCTGCTCTATATATCCGCTGTCAAGTATGGCGTCAATATCAATCTCATTAATTCTTCTTTTGGTTTCCTCAAGAATTTCAGGTCTTACAATGTCGTCTATATAAACTATTCCAACATCTGTCTTTGACCGCCTACCTACTTTAATTTGCTCTATTTTAAGACGTGTGTCTCTTATCCTTCGCCTTATAAGAACTGTATTTATTCTAAAAGACTCCGCGAAAGCTTCTTTTGACCCTTGAACAACAACTTCTGTCTCCGCCTCTGAAACTCCCCTTTTGGGAAATCCCTTTGTTGAGATAATAAGACATTTAGAAAACCCATCCACAAGAAGCAGAGTGTTTCCAGAAAGAATTTCCGTACAAGCTAAATCAAGGTCTTCCTCCTCTTTTACATCCGCCGTGGTAATTCCTCCGTCAAGTAACCCTTTAAAGAGATTATCTTTTAACTCGCTCTCTCTAGGCGGCGTTTTTTTTATTTCAATCATAAGAGTTTCTATTACTCTGTTCTCAATAATTTCTCGGTTTGTCATATCATCGACATACATTACATAAAGCCATATATCTTTATTCTCTCCTACCGGAAATTTTCTTTTTACAATATCCCCACAGTTTTCAAATAATCCCTCAAGATATTTTATGTTTTCATCAATATCATAAGAAATTTTTTTTATTTTATTTTCATTACGGTCCAAAAAAACTCACCACCTTTGTTTTGATGTATAATCAAACAACCTTAAATAAATAAAATAAAACAAGATAAAAATAATTTTTACATGGCTGAACACCTTGCCAACCTACTAAACAATTGGTAAAAATAATTTTTAACTATTTATATAGATTGTATCACCATATATAGAATTTTATTATTTTTAAGTTGTTTGACTATAATCTATGCTTTTTTAATTATTTCTTTTATTGTATATTTTTATACATATTGAAAAATACAGATTAAGGAAAATCTAATTAAATATATCTAAAAATTAACCATGCCTCAGCTTATCCATTTTATTTGACATTATTGATATAAAATATATTTATAGCCCGCCTAATATTAAATTTGTGTTTCTTTAAGAATAGTATTCACTTATAAAGCATAAATTTTTTAATAGTCGAATTTATTCGGGAGGCATTTTTGTGAGCAGTTTTAAATTCGGAATTTTAGGAGGAGATTTAAGATATAAAATTCTCTCCGATATGTTAAAAAAAGAGGGATATCAGGTATGTTCCTTTTGCAACAACTGTATTGACTGCGCCCATAAAGATTTTGATACTCTCTTTGATGGAACGGATGTCATAATTGGCCCCATACCCTTTTCAAAGGATAACGAGAAAGTTTTCTTAACAGACTGTATGGAAATAAAAATAAACGACTTATTAAAAAAAATGAATAAAAACGATGTTAAATTAATAATAGGAGGAGTAATAAGCGATAAAATTAGAGAAACCTCGGCAAAACATGGAATAAGAATTTTTGATTTTTTTGAGCATGAGGCTGTCGCCGTCTTAAACGCGATTCCAACAGCTGAGGGAGCGATTTTAAAAGCGATAGAGGAAAGCGACCGCACCATTTTCGGAAGTAAATGCGTTATATTCGGATACGGAAGATGCGGAAAATTTTTGGCGAGAGATTTAAAAGGTCTTGGCGCCGATGTTTCCGTAACATTTAGAAATGAAAAAGACGAAGCCTATATAAAAGCTTTCGGATATAAAGGAATAAATCTTTATGACGCTAAAAATCATATAAATGAATTTAATTTTCTTTTCAATACAATCCCCGCGCCCATTATAGAAAAAAATATATTAAAAAAATTAAATAAAGAATGTGTTATCGTAGACCTTGCGCAAGCCCCCGGAGGAGTGGATTTTTGCCTCGCTAGAGATCTTAATATAAAAGCGTTTTATTGTCCGGGTCTTCCTGGAAGAGTAGCCCCTGTTACAGCCGCTGAGATTTTAAAAGACGCTATTTTAAAGATAAGCATTTCACAAATACACTGTTTATAACATATTATAAAAATGTAAAGAACTTGTAAAAACGCTGATTAACAACTTTATTAGTATTATACTAATATTAAAATATTAAGTTAAAATAATTTAATAAACTAAAAATATTGTGCCTGAAATCTAAAATATGCCGAAATAAATCGCGAAAAGCTAAAAATATTTTATTTGAGATTCTAGTTCGCGCTTTTGATATTTACCTTTACAAATATTGAAAGATAAAGTTTCAGTATATCACATTCGTAAAATACTTTTTATTCTCAATATTTTTTAGACATAATTATTGTTTAAACTATGGCAATTACAAAATTGCTGTAAAATTAGTATTAAGCTAAAAATCAGCGTTTCTCTGTATTTTCTTTATTTATGATAAAAACTTTAACACGATACAACGTACAAAAACATTTCAATTCTTTAATCATATTTTATTGTCCGCCGTGTCGTGTTAGGACTTAGGGAAACGCCGATTAAATATTTAATTATAATTATTAGTCAACGTTTCCCCAACGGGAGGGTTAATAAATGGATTTAAAAGGAGTTAATATAGGATATTGCATATGCGGCTCTTTCTGCACGCTGAAAAATTCATTAAAACAAATGGAAAACCTTGTTAAACTCGGCGGAAAAATTACTCCTGTTATGTCGTACTCCGTTTTAAATACGGATACACGTTTTGGAAGCTCTGATTTTTTTATTGACTCAATTGAGAAAATATGTGGTCAAGAAATAATTAAAACAATAAAAGACGCCGAGCCCATAGGCCCGCAAAATTTAATAGATATTATGCTTGTCGCTCCATGCACGGGAAATACTTTAGCAAAACTTAACAGTGGAATTGTGGATACTCCCGTATTAATGGCGGTAAAAGCTCATATAAGAAATAATAAACCAGTTTTACTCGCCCTGGCGACAAACGACGCGCTGGGCGCTAACTTAGAAAATATAGGCGGTCTCATAAACAAAAAAAATTTTTACTTCGTACCTTTCGGACAGGATGATTACAAAAAAAAGCCTAAATCAATGATAGCTGACTTTGATAAAATTCCTGACGCGATTGAAGCGGCGCTTAAAAGCCAACAACTTCAACCAATTCTGGAAAGTCCTAAATAAACAATAATACAACAAAAATACTTTAAAAGCTTAAATTTACTCAACAAATTATTTTATTTATATTTATAAATTTCCATAATATTAAATTCTCAAGTACAAGCCTATAAAGAGTCCCGAAAATACCTTTTTCGGGACTCTTTTAATTAAAAAATTAAAAAAACTTGAAATCTGGCCCCGTTTTCTATTGACAATATTTGAATAGAGCCTTAAAATAAAAATACATTAGGGAAATGCTAATTAATATTTTACGCTTTTCGCGATATTTTGAGCGGATATCAATACAAAATCCTTTTAACATAGACTATATTTAAAAATATCTTTCAATTTTCGTTTTGTTTAAAATTATTTCAACAGTATTTCCAAATAAATATATTTTCTAAAATACTAAAGGAGGAATTGCATTGAACTTTTTTAAAAAACATGTTTTAAGTATTGTTTTAACTGCGACTATGGTTTTAAGTTGTCTAAATATCTTCCCTGTTCACGCTAATGATAATTTTATTTCCGGCGGTTGGTTTGAGACTCTTTACGCCCAATGGAACGACACAACCGCGAAAAACGCCGTTGTTAAATACAAAAAAAGCGACGCTCACGATTATTTGCTTGCTGAACCTGAACTTATAAGAAATTCTGATGACGGAGGACGAGTTGATATTGTCGGACTTGAAGCCGGAAACTATGATATTGAAATAACCTCAAGCGATAAGACAATTTACTCAAAAAAGAATATTGTCGTTAAAGCGCATGACAGAGCGGGATTCGCTCATAAAGATTATGAACAGGGAGTAGGAGCTTATAAAAACGACGGTACCCCAAAAGATAACGCTCTTATAGTTTATGTTACAGATGAAAATAAGGACACAATTACTATTCCTGAATATGAGGAATTTGGAACCGGCATCGGATGGCTTTTAAACAATAACAGCGCTTTCACCGAAAAACTTGTTTCAGATAACCGCCCTCTTATTGTAAGATTCATTGGAACGGTTACTCCCCCAAAAGGGCTTACGATTCCGGCAAGTATTGAAAATGGCGGTAATGTAAAAGACAATGGTTTTATGTGTATTATAAAATCATCTAAAAATGTTACTATTGAGGGTATAGGATACGACGCCGTTATCGACGGCTGGGGTTTTTCATTTTTTGTCGGAGACGGTTATAAAAACTATGAGAGCTATGAGGTAAGAAATCTTGCTTTTAAAAAATATCCTGAAGACGCTTTAGGTTTTCAAGGCTTTCAGACAGGAGCGGGAGATTCCGCTAATTTAGTAAACCCAATAGAGCGTGTATGGGTACATAATTGTTCATTTGACGTAGGTTTCTGCGCTAATCCTACAGAAAGCGATAAATATGAGGGCGATGGTTCTTGCGATTTTAAAAGAGGGCAATATTATACAATGTCATATAATTTTTATAAAGACTGTCATAAAACAAATCTTGTTGGAGCAAGCGACGGAAATCTGCAATATCATATGACTTTTCACCATAACTATTACGATAATTGCGACTCAAGAGCGCCTTTGGCTAGAAGAGCCGATATACACATTTACAACTCTTATTTTAAAGGAAACACAAGTAAAACCGTTGACGCAAGAGCTAATTCATTTATTTTCTCAGAAGCGAACTTTTACGATTCCTGTAAAAATCCAATAGTCATAAAAAGCGGAGCTGTTGTAAAATCATATAACGATACATTTTACAATGTAATTGAGGAAAATAACGGAACTATTGTTAATGATAAATTACAGACTGTCTCGTCTGTTTGTAAATTTGAAAACTTTGATACAAAACCTGATTTTTATAAATATACGGTTACAGACGCGGCGCAAGCGAGAGCGGATTGTATAGCTTATAGCGGCGTTATGAAAAAACCTTCCGAAATTATTGAAAACCCAACTCCCTCCTCGGTTATCCCTATTGAGCCTGAAAAAGCGGTCAATCTTCCTTTCAGCGTTACATTTGATAATTTATCCGCAAGCGATTACTTCGGCAACATATTAAAGGATAAAAATATTAAAGAACTTGTAGCTAATGAAACAAACCCCTCCATTTCCGATGGAATAATTTATAAACCTAGCGGAAAATACTCTCAAACCGGAACAGCGTATAAATTTAAAGACCAAGGCATTATATTTAAAATTGACAAAAAAGCTGCTATAGAAGTTAAATCATCCGGAGGAAGTTATCCCGCCGTTGTATACAACTCAAACGGCAAAGATGTTTTATCCGCTCAAAACAGTACAAAATACGCTGTTTTAGAACCTGGTATTTATATGATTCAATCAGGTCTTTCAACCAAAGAAGCGTATCTCTCTTCATTCTCTTTAACCGAATACATAGGAGGTGATATTCCTACCGACATAACTCAGTCAACCGAAAACATATCGGAAACAACCAGTAAAGACATCAGTGAAAACACATCAGAAAGCGATGATGATAATGGAGATGATGATTTTGTTAATGATAAAGAAAGCGTACACATACTTGATTATACAAATAATATAAATACAAATAATTTCTTTGATTACAGTGGAAAATACAAAACAGATAAAAAAGTCAATTATAACGGAAAAGAACTTACAAAATCTTTAAATATGGAATCAAAAACCTATGTCAATTTCAAAACTATAAAAAACGCCAAAATTAATATAGTTACATCATCAACAAATTCAAATCCAACTATTATACTTGATGGGAAAACAGTTTCTGTCTCAAAAAACGGCGTAACCTCATTTGAGCTATCCCCAGGTTCACATTCCATAACCAAAGGTACCACAAATACATACTTGTTTTTAATAAGTGTTTCAGAAGAAGGAACTAATTCTGACACGCCTACCGAAAGCGGTTCTGAGAATACTACCGAATCCGATTTTCAATTTAATGGAGATGTAGATCAAAATACCGTTGTTGATATAAACGACGCTGTTAAAGTTATCAATTATGTTTTGGATAAAACTAAAAATCCTCTTTCTGAAGAAGAGCTTAAAGCCGCGAAAATAAATAAAAATGATGATGAAATCACAGCTAAAAACGCCGCTTACATTCTTGATTACGTCCTTAAAAACTCAGCTAAATAATTTATAAGACTTTAAATAAAATTTTTAAACTCAGCTCATTTTTTAAACATAAAAAATCTTAATTAAAATTTAAGGAAAATACCTCCGCGGTAACATTTTAACCAATAATGAGAAACCCATTTATACTTTTCACATAAAACCTAATAGAACAATACAGAAGTAAAACTCTAAAGATTTATGCTGTTTTATCAAAATTATTTGAGGAAACCAAAAACGACAAATCAGTAGTACCACGTGTTTTCTAAGCGTATTTCTCTAATATTTCAGCAATAATATTTTCAACTGATTGATAACTAAATCCCAATTAGGATACTTTCGTATCCATTTCTTAGCTACTTTTTCTGTAGAGTAATAAAGGATTTTTAATAAACTATTGTCAGTTGAAAATATTTTTTTCTTAAATATAGGGCATCTATCAATTAATTTCGAAGACTCCCCTATATCATCATAAATGCCGACAATCTTCATTTCATCACAGTCCGCAAACATCTTCAAACTATTTTTTAACTCTTAAGACTATATCTGTCAATCCGCACATCAGACTTACTCGGGTATACAGAAGACATTTTTTTCTTTTCATTCTACCTCCTCTCCAATATTTTGAAAAATATAATATGTAGTGTTGTGTAAACCTACGCAACACAATCAATTCACGCAAAACAAATTTTCTGTATTTCTCAATTATCCGCACCCATAGCCTTAGAACATATATAAAAACTCATTCAGCTATACAAAATATTCAAATTCACTATAGCTTTGTCACGAAAAACTTGAGATAAACTTTGATTATCCCGAATTTTTCCGTTTCTCGCTCTAACAAACTTTATTTAATTGGTATACCTCAAATCAATTTTCAGATACACTCTAATAAAAGTATCATTTGTAATGATAGTTACTTATAAAATCTCTAATTCAATCAACATTCCTGTTTACATTTTAGGCAATACAGAGGACTGTCAGACATATCTCATTTCATCCCTAAATCCCAAATATTTAATTGTTTAGCAAAATTTTTTTCCTCAAAAGTACTCAGATACTGAAATATCCGTTCGTTATTATAAATAATCCCGTTCTTTCCGCATTTATCATAAAATAATTTCATCAAGCGATTTTTATCTGGACTTTCAATCACATACTTATTTCCGTATGTACGTATGTATTTCTCTTTTAACTGTGGAAACAGTCGGTCTAACTGCTCATAAAAATACTCTCTGTTTCCTTCACGAAGTGTTAATCCCATTCCAAAGCAAATAACGCCATAGACTTTCGCTTCAACACACATATCTAAAATACCATAAATATTGTCCTCTGTATCGTTGATAAATGGTAAAATCGGCGTTAGCCATACAATGGTGGGTATTCCTACATCTCTCAATCGTTTTAATACCTCAAAGCGTTCTCTTGTTGTACTAACATTCCGCTCAATTTTTCCGCATAAATCTTCATCATAAGTAGTCAAAGTTATTTGCACCACACATTTTGTCTTCTCGTTTATTTTCCGTAAAAGATCTAAATCACGCAAAATAAGATCTGACTTCGTAATAACTGTAAATCCAAACCCGTATTCATATATCAAACGCAAAGCTTTTCTAACATTTCCAAAGGGATATAAGGATCTGTCATAGAACCCATACCAATCATACATTTTTTTCGTTTACGCTTAAGGGCATATTCTAATAGGTCAATAGCGTTTTCTTTAACCTCAATATCTTCAAAAGCATGTTCCATATGATAGCACTTGCTCCGGGAGTCACAATAAATACATCCATGAGAACAGCCTCGATATAAATTCATTCCGTTTTTTGTGGATAATATTCCTTTCACTGTCACAAAATGCATTTTCTTTATCCTCTCTTATTTACACAATTTTTCTTGTGCGCCTTTAATTTTTTCATAGCCCAGTCATAGTGACTTGCTGTAGCGCTAACAAAATACGAGCCTAAAACACTTCCGCCAACCCATTTATAAGCTCCTTTGGAAAACAGCTCCTCATTTGAAAAAGTTTCCGCTAACTTCATAACTTCATCATGAGATTTTTGAAACATACTCTTCGCGTTGTCTAATGATGTATTTTGATGTTTTTTCCAAAATTCCACATTCATATTTCCATAGGTTTTCCAATTATAAGGCTTTGGAATAAATGGTTTATTATCACCACTTTTATTTGTTTGTATCCAATTAAGCAAAAGCTGATGCCATTCATAGAGATGAATTAAAATATCCCTAAGATTTATATCTCTTTTCCAATGAGCCTCTTTCTTCTTCACATCACCAGAAAAATTAAAAGGTGTTGATAACTCTTGTTCCGTTAATCCAGAAATAATGGTATTCAGCTTTTCATAATTTATAGTTGCCACGGTTAATAAATCTGTTTTTGTCGTTGGTCTGCTCATGTTCATCTTCCTTTCTCTTAGCTTCTTTTGAAACTATATAATCGCATCAATTCTATAAAATAACTTTTATGACTCTATAGAAATTACTGTAAAATTCCAAAAAAAGTCTATTGTCATAAATCAAAAATTTTAAACTTTCACTTATAATTTTACCATAGTAATATTGACACCTTATGTCAATATTTATTTTTTTCATATATCAATTTTGCCTGTTCCGCTATAACTTCTTTTAAATAAGCAGGGGAAAGTATGTCTACCTGTATTCCAAACGATAAAAGAAACCCTATTAGCCATGCGTCTTCCGGCATTTTAGCGGAAGCGATTAAATCACCATTAGCTTGTCGCTGTACTTGCGTTTTATCAAACTCATCATAAACACGATATGCCATTTCTTTTGGAAAACGAAGTGTAATCTGATTATATTCTCCCTTGAAAGTGTCTATCGGTTCAGGAAAATCACGAAGCTGAAAACTTTCATTCAAAATCTCTAAATTTAAAATACGATTTAATTTGAATGTTCGTAGATCTTGTTTATCTGCGCAAAACGCTTTCAAATACCACGCTTTCGCTTTATAAACAAGCTTTAATGGCCGCACTATTCTCTCATTTATAGCCTCATAAGAACTCACGTAATGGATTTTAATATTTCTGCGATTAATTACCGCTGATTTCAGTAACTCAAATTTTTCATTGTCAAAATCTTTATTTCCCCATCTGGAAAAATCAACTTCAAGCCAATTCTCTGAGTCAAGATTAAAGATTGCGGAAAGTTTCTGCAATATTTGACTACTTCCAATATTCTGTATAACATTTATACTTTGTAAGGCTATAAGAATTTCCCTCTTTTCTTCTTCTGACACTACAGCTTTATCCAAGACAAAATCGTTCATTAAACGAATACCACCATTTCTGCCCACTTCCGCGTAAATGGGGATACCCGCTTCACTCAGGGCATCAATATCTCTATAAATAGTTCTAACCGATACTTCAAACATTTCCGCTAATTCTAGAGCGGTAGCCTGTCCATTATCAAGTAAATAGTACACAATTTTAAATAATCTGCTTTCCCGCATCAACATTTCCCCTTTCAATAATATAATATCACTTATATCATGACATTATATGTCAATATTTATTATACCCGCTTATTCCTTTAATAACAACCATTTAAATATGACTTATACTTAGAATTAACTTTGATAATATAGCCACTTTTAAATTAAATTATAATAGAATATTATAATTCTATTATAGGCAACTAAGAAATTTATTCATTATTATTGTAATAAAATTATAGTTTTTAAGCCATTAAATTCTCTTTTTTAAAAAGTTGTAAAAAAACATTTTACTTAGAGCGTATCTAAAAACTAAGAGTGATTTGTACTATTTAAACAAAATAGAAAAGTAGTATAAATAAAAACTAAAAAAAAGGATACTAATTTATTATATCGTGTGGCAATCCATCTGAAAACTTTAAATTTATTAAAAAAGTATTATTTGCTCATCGCTGATTTAATATCTTCTGTTGCTATTGTTTTTTCTTTATTTTTGATTTATTATAGCTCAATCCTTGGTTTTGCACAAATTTTAATTTTCAGATACACTCTATGTAAAATCATTCTTTGCTTTATAAAAATTAAAAAAATAGAAATATAGCAATAAAAAATTTTCATTCATCATATCTACTTGTTATATATATAGATAACAAAAATGTGTTTATGTATACTCTTCATAAATTGATTATATTTTTGTTGAATTGCTGTAAATTATATTGATGAGTTTATGAGTATTTGCCTATTGATTTTTTTTGAAATATTTTGTATAATTATATTAACTCTTCCGGGTACGAATCTTTAATTGTTTATAACCAACATGATTTTTACGGGATAATAGTTTTCTTTATGTGGATTTGTAGGTTGCACTTTAGTATGTAAAACGAGGAATCATAAAGAGCTAAAACCACCTTGTTTTAAGGTTTTAAGCCCTATCGATAACCGGCTCGGCAGAGTTTTTTGTATTTTTATTTTTAAAGGGGTTTTATTTTATGGCTGAAACGGGTTCTGTTATAGATATTGAAGGTGATAAAGTTATTGTTAAGCTTCAAAGAACAGAGGCCTGCGCAAAATGCGGAGCTTGTAGCGTAGGCATGAAAACACAGGATATGCTTATAAAAGCGCATAATCAATGTGACGCTATTATAGGGGACGAGGTTGAAATTGAGCTTGAGGAGTCAAATTTTATCGTTGCGGTAATGATTATGTATGGATTGCCTTGAGTAGCTTTAGTTTTGGGAACTGTTATCGGGATGTTTTTTACAAAGTTAATTGGGTTAAGCTATAATGAACTTATTGGATTTGGATTTGGGATTTTATGTGTAATTATTACTTATATTTGGATAAAGAATAAAGAAAATTATTGGAAAAATAAAAATTTTATACCTAAAGCTATAAAAAAAGTTAATTAATGTAAAAGATCTTAAATAATTTTTTAAAAATTGCTATTTTGTGAATTAGACCTGCTTAAAACCATTGTAATAATTGAAAAATCTGCGTTAAGTGATATTACTATATCTACTATCAATACATTTTATATCAATTTTTATAAAGAAAGTCTATGTCTTAGAAAAGTAAAAACATATAAAATATACATTGTATTATTGATTAATGTTTAACATAGATTAAAACTGTTCCTCATATATGCATTATAAAGAGGAACTAGAGTTACTAATTTATTATTTTTTTAATAAAACTTAGAAACAATTATAAGAAAAGCTGCAAAAGACTTAATTAGCCCTGTAATACAGGGAAAATTTTTGAACTAAAACATATAATTAAACTTATCAGTAAAATACTTTACAGATTGATGAGATTGAAACTGAAATTAAATATAATCAATTATAAGTAATTTTGATGATAAATTATCCTATAGGTCTATTATTATTGCCGAAATAGGTATTTTTTCAATGTTTGCTTCACTTGATAATATATTTGCTTGTAAAGGCTTATTTGCAGCAAAGTCGGATAATGGCCTATCTATTTAGTATCAGTATCTTCATAGTTTGAAAAGCCACTTGAGCATGTTGAAAAGCCACATATATGTTTTTATGATTTGAGTCACCCAACGGCGACATTATTAGATAAATATGGTGTGAACCCTATAACAATAAAAAAATTCTCGGACACTCAACCCAAGATTTAACAAGCTCTGTCTACATACATAAAAATTTAGAGGAATTAAAAAAGTCCATCAATCTTATACCTTAATAGACATTTTTTAATAAAATAATTTGTATATTGTAAACATATTATTTTATTAAATAATATAAGCTTTAATAAAGTTTTAAATCTAAAATGGCTAATTTATACCATTTTCAGTTTGTATTCTTAGAGCGTATCTGAAAACTAAAATATGCACAAAAAATTATTAAAAAATAAACCGAAACAGAAATGTATTTCTGTTTCGGTTTATTTTTTAATAATTTTTTGGATATTTCGCGTATATAACTGATAGCTTATGATAGTTTTCAGATACGCCCTAAAAGGAATAAATAAAGAAGCTTATTAAAATATTTGTAAATTATTCAACTCTAAATAAAATATTTGATTGAATTATTAAAATTAGACATTATTATATATAATGCTAATACCTAAATTATATTATAACAGACTGGCTTAAAACTACCATAACATTATTTATATCCATATATATAAAAATAAAACCTTGCCAAAGCAAAGCTCTAACAAGGTTTTATTTTTATACTAATTCAATAATAACTTCTTCGGCGCCGTCGCCACGTCTCGCTCCAAGCTTAATTATACGAGTGTAACCGCCATTTCTGTCAGTATATTTAGGAGCGATTTCCTCAAACATTTTTTTAGCCATATCAACACTTTTGGTATTCGCTCTCTTCTTTCTTCCATCAGCGGGAACTTCTGTAACAGGATAAAGAACGCTGAGAATTTTTCTTCTTGCGTTTAATCGAGAAGGATTATCTTTTTTGATGGTTTTTTCAACTTCATCAAAAACAGTAACTCTTTTACCATTAACATCCTCTTTAACTCTTTTACCATTAGCGTCTTTTTTCGCGACCTTAGCGGTAACAGTAACCTCTGTAAAATTATCCTTTTCTTTTACAGCGAGAGTAATAAGCTTTTCAGCAATTTTTCTAATTTCTTTAGCTTTTGTCTCAGTAGTTTTAATTTTTCCATGATATAATAAATTAGTCACCTGATTACGAAGCAAAGCTTTACGCTGGCTTGTAGTACGACCAAGTTTTCTGTATCCGGCCATTACTAAACCTCCTTAAAATTAATCATCATTCGGACTTAAAGAAAGTCCAAGTTCATTCATTTTATTAAGCACTTCTTCCAAAGACTTACGTCCCAAATTACGCACTTTCATCATGTCTTCCTCTGTTTTGTTAGCAAGATCTTCCACCGTATTAATACCGGCGCGTTTAAGACAGTTGTAAGAACGAACAGAAAGATCAAGTTCCTCAATACTAAGTTCAAGAACCTGTGTTTTCTTATCTTCCTCTTTCTGTACCATAATCTCGGTATTCATAGCGGCGTCAGATAAGTTGACAAATAAGTTCAAATGTTCATTAAGAATTTTCGCGCCCAAACTTACCGCGTCTTCAGGAGTAATAGTTCCGTTCGTCCAAACCTCAAAAGTTAGTTTGTCATAATCCGTAATATTACCAACACGTGTATCCTCTACAAGAAAATTAACCCTTCGGACAGGTGTGTAAAGAGAGTCCACTGGAATCATTCTAATAGGCTGATCGGGCTTCTTGTTTTTTGACGCCTCGACATAGCCTCGACCTCTTGTAATGGTTATTTCAATAAATAACTTACTGTTGGGTCCTCCGCTTAATGTAGCGATATGCAGTTCGGGATTAAGAATTTCAATATCGGCGTCAACTTTAATATCTCCGGCAGTAATTATGCCTTCACCAACAAAGTCAATATAG
Organism: uncultured Clostridia bacterium; assembly: GCA_910579745.1. Taxonomy (GTDB): domain Bacteria; phylum Bacillota; class Clostridia; order Lachnospirales; family CAG-274; genus MGBC114079. The sequence goes on from CAJTVH010000037.1 coordinate 24,928, forward strand.
GCCATCTTTGGTTCATAACTGTCAGTATTACTTTTTATAGCAAGATTTTTAAGATTCAAAATAATCTCTGTAACATCTTCTTTAACACCAGGAATAGTACTGAACTCATGTAAAACTCCCTCAATTTTGACGTTACTTACAGCTTGACCGGGTAAAGAGGAAAGTAAAATTCTTCTCAAAGAATTTCCTAAAGTTGTACCATAACCTCTTTCCAATGGCTCAACGATAAATTTACCATATTTTCCGTCCTGTGATTTCTCAGCAATATCAATGCGAGGCTTTTCAAATTCAAACACTCATTCGAACCCCCTTATAGATTAACATAAATATTATAAATATACTATTATTGTGAATCCGAAGGAGTATAAACCTCCTTCGGATAAAAATATTATTATTTAGAGTACAACTCGACGATAAGTGTTTCATTAACAGGATATTCAATTTGCTCTCTTGTAGGAAGAGAATTAACAGTGCCTTTAAGATTATCTTGATCAGCGATAAGCCACTGAGGAACAATTCTTGATGAAGTTGTGTCAAGAACATCTTTAAATCTTTGTAAATCTTTTTTGTTTTCTTTTACTTCAATAACATCTCCCACTTTAACCTGATAAGAAGGGATATTAACTTTCTTTCCGTTTACAACTATAAGGTTGTGACGAACAATCTGTCTCGCCTCTTTTCTTGTACGACCATAACCAAGTCTGTACACAGCGTTATCAAGCCTTAACTCAAGAAGCATAAGAAGATTCTCACCGGCAATACCTTTCATGTTTTCCGCTTTTTTATAGTAAGTTCTGAATTGCTTTTCCAAAACACCGTAAATAAATTTTACTTTCTGTTTTTCTTTTAATTGTAAACCGTACTCGCTTGATTTTCTCATAACTCTTTTTCTTTTACTCGGTTTTTTAGAAACGCCAAGTACAGCCGGTTCAATACCAAGGTATCTGCATCTTTTAAGAACAGGACCTATTTCTCTAGCCATTTAAAAACGCACCTCCATATATAATAAAAATTAAGCTCAAAAATTAAAAATCGCTTGTAAATTAACATAACAAATTTACTTATAACGTTATCTGTTTTCTCATAGTTGAAAATTACTACTAAATCAAATACTTTCCACAAAAAAATCAGAAATATTGATTTAATAAATTAAACTCTTCTACGCTTAGGCGGTCTGCATCCATTATGAGGAACAGGCGTCACATCTTTAATCATAGTAACGTCAAGACCTGCCGCTTGCAACGCGCGAATAGCCGCCTCACGTCCGCTTCCGGGACCTTTAACAAAAACTTCCACTGTTTTAAGACCATATTCCTTAGCCGCGTTCGCCGCTGTCTCAGCCGCCATTTGAGCGGCATAAGGAGTTGACTTTCTTGAACCTCTGAAACCTAAACCGCCCGCGCTTGCCCATGAAAGAGCGTTGCCAGCGGCGTCGGTAATAGTAACTATAGTATTGTTAAAAGTAGATTTTATATGTGCTTGACCGCGGTCAACAACTTTTCTGTCACGACGTCTGCGGCCTGTAGCTTTTTTCACTGCTTTCTTAGCCATTTAATTAGAACCTCCCTGAAAAATTATTTTTTCTTATTAGCAACCGTTCTTTTCGGCCCTTTTCTTGTACGGGCATTTGTTTTGGTTTTCTGACCTCTTACCGGAAGTCCTCTTCTGTGACGAATACCTCTATAACAGCCGATTTCCATAAGACGTTTAATATTAAGAGCGACTTCTCTTCTTAAATCACCCTCAACAGTTTGTGTTCTGTCAATAACCTCACGAATTCTCGCTACTTCGTCATCAGATAAATCTCTTACTCTTGTATCGGGATTAATGCCCGCTTCTTTTAAAATTTTGTTGGAACTTGGACGACCAATACCATATACATAAGTAAGTCCTATTTCCACACGTTTTTCTCTTGGTAAATCTACACCGGCGATACGAGCCATGTATTAATGCACCTCCTGATAAATTTAAAAAATAATATATGAAAAATAAAACATAATAAATTTAATAGTTAATTATCGGCTTGCGAGGATTTCTGCCCCTCTAAAAACCATATTTATAAAAATCAGCCCTGTTTTTGTTTGTGTTTAGGATTTTCACAAATAATTCTTACGCTGCCTTTTCTTTTAATAACTCTGCATTTTTCGCACATAGGTTTAACAGATGGTCTGACCTTCATAAAATCACTCCTTTCATTTATCTCTCCATTTAATTCTGCCTTTTGACAAATCATAGGGGGACATTTCTACTAAAACTTTGTCGCCCGGAATGATTCTGATAAAATTCATACGCAACTTACCTGATATATGAGCAAGAATTTTATGCCCATTTTCCAATTCAACCTGAAACATAGCGTTTGGAAGTTTTTCAAGTACAGTACCCTCAACTTCAATAACATCATTTTTAGACAAGGTAATAAACCCCCTTATTACTATTACTAAATATTATAAGAACTTTTATAGGCAATAAAAATATTTCTATATATTCCATGCTTTGTCCCTATATTTACAATTATAACTTATATTCCTGCAAAGCTTTTCTAAAATCAGCGTCATTTAAATACCCGCCGTTCTCAAGCTTCTGCTTAATATCGTCAATAACATTATTTACAATTTGAACGTGCATCTTTTTCTTCTTTTTAGGCTTTTCAAGCTTTCTCAAATCACCGTCAACCAAATATAAATATTGCTCGTTAAAATCAATAACTATAAAAGGTCTTCTTTTATCACGTCCGCTCTTTGAATATACAACCTGACCTTTACTATACATCAAAACTCACCTCAACCTAAACAAGAGTAAGAATTTCAGGCTCATCATCGGTAATAAGAACCGTATTCTCATAATGAGCCGATAGCTTTTTATCTTTAGTAACGACAGTCCATTTATCAGCTAAAACCTTGACATTGTAGTCGCCCTCGTTAATCATTGGTTCAATGGCTAAGACCATACCCTTGCAAAGCTTCGGTCCTCGGCTACCGACTTTATAATTAGGAATTTGAGGAGCCTCATGCATATTTTCGCCAATACCATGTCCGACATATTCACGCACTACTGAAAACCCGCTTGCTTCAGCGTGCCGCTGTATGGAAGCTGAAATCTGATGTAAATGATTTCCAGCCTTTGCGAATTTTATACCCTCAAAAAAACTTTGTTCAGTAACATCAATAAGCTTTCTCGCCTCTAAAGAAGTCTCACCTACAATAAAAGTTCTCGCTGCGTCTCCATGAAAACCATTAATAAAGGCTCCTACATCAATACTTATAATATCACCGTTTTTAAGAATTCTTTTTCCGGGAATTCCATGAATAACTTCTTCGTTTACAGATGTACATATAGAAGCCGGAAAACCTCCGTACCCTTTAAATGAAGGAACAGCACCTTTACTTCTTATAAAATCCTCAGCGATCTTATCAAGCTTTTCTGTGGAAATACCCTCGCGAACCTCAGACCCCATAAGATTAAGAACTTCTCCTGTAATTCGGCCCGCTATTTTCATATATTCAATTTGTTTTTCGTTTTTAACAGTAATAGCCATATTACGCCTCTTCCAAAGTTTTAATCAGATAAGAACTTATTTCATCAATAGCGCCTACTCCCGAAACTTTAAGAAGAAGACCTTTTTCATCATAAAAACTCACAATAGGCGAAGTAGTTTCGTGATAAACTTTAAGTCTGTTTTTAACAGTTTCTTCAGCGTCGTCTTTACGTTGAATAAGCTTTGAACCGCATTCGTCACAAATATCAAAAGTTACAGGCGGATTATACTTTATATGGTACATATGACCACACTTAGGACAACTTCTTCTTCCCGACATTCGTTCTATAATAGCGTTGTCATCAACCTCAAATAAAACAACCTTGTCAATCTCGCCGGTAATACTGGATAATTTTTCAGCTTGACTTAAATTTCTCGGATAACCGTCAAGAATATAACCATTTTTGCAGTCTTCTCTTTCAATTCTTTGTGATAAAAGCTGAGTTACTATTTCGTTTGGAACAAGATGACCTGAATTCATAATATTCGTAACTTTTTTACCAAGCTCCGTTTTAAGCTGAATTTGTTCTCTAAGCAAATCACCAGTTGAAATATGAGCAATATCAAAATGCTTTGATAATTTTTTAGCTTGAGTACCTTTTCCCGCTCCGGGACAACCTATAAGTATAAGTTTCATAAAGCATACTTCCTTTCAGGTCAAAACAAACCTAAATATATTATAAGAACTTTAATCAATAAATAAAAAATATTTTACATACGCCTAAACGTCAAAATTTTAGCGACATACAGTTTAAAATCATCAAAAACATAAAAAAATCATGTGATAACTCAAAAACTTTTGTGTAAAATTATTTTTTTATTTTTCTTTAACCTGCTTCTTATAATTAATATTATATTTTAATCGGTATTTTTAGGATGTCCCAAACATATGGGACAACCCAAAAACCGTAATAAATCCAATTAACTTAAAAATCCTTTATAATGACGCATAAGAAGCTGAGATTCAAGCTGTTTCACAATCTCAAGAGCAACACCTGTAACGATAAGAAGGGTCGTTCCTCCAAAACCTACGTTAAATCCGCTGAACACCCAGCCCATAGCGACAGGAATAATAGCGATTATAGCGTAAAAACAAGCGCCTATCAATGAAATTCTATCAACAACACCTTGAATAAACTCTGAAGTAGGTTTACCTGGTCTTATGCCCGGAATAAAACCTCCGCTCTTTTTCATATTTTCCGCTACCTCGATAGGATTAAAGGCAAATGACGTATAGAAGAATGTGAAGCAGAAAATAAGAACAATATATATAATGGCTCCTATGGGATGTTGAATATCTAAAATAGTCACAACTTCCGAAAGCCATGTCACCCCAAACATATTTTGTATAGTCTGAGGAAATTGCAAAAGAGAAATAGCAAAGATGATTGACATAACTCCGGCAATATTAACTTTAATCGGAATAAATGAGCTCTGACCTCCAAAAACGGTACGACCCGCCATTTTCTTTGAATACTGAACAGGGATACGTCTTTCGCCGTCCTGAACAAGTATAACAAACCCAACTATAAAAACAAATACACATAAAATCAGAGCTATAACTATCCAAGCCATCGCTCCCGCGAAATCCCCCGTAGTGGCGTATAAATATAAACGCTCAACTCCCGCTGGAAGACCCGCGATAATATTAGCAAAGATAATAAACGAGGAGCCGTTTCCAATTCCGCACTCAGTAAGTTTCTCACCGAGCCACATAATAAATATGGTTCCTGTAACCATGGCGACTAAAGCTGTAATATATACAAACCATCCTGGGTTTACAAACATACCCGCGCCTTTGATTGTATAAATTTGACCAGCGCCCTGAAGAAGAGCGAGAGCGACAGCAACTACTCTCGTGGCCTGATTAATTTTCTTTCGGCCTTCCTCGCCTTCTTTCTTGAGTTGCTCCAATTTTGGGATAGCAACCGTTAAAAGCTGCATAATAATTGAAGATGTAATGTAAGGTCCGATTCCCATGGCGAAAATAGATCCAATAGAACCACCTGTCATCAACATAAATAAGGACATTTCCTCATTACCGTTTAGACCAAATTTATCCATGCTTACTCCAGGAACAGGAACATGAGTACCAAGTCTTACAATCAACAATACAAAAAGCATATAAAATAACTTCATACGAAGATCTTTAACTTTCCATGCATTTCTAAATACAGAAAACATTAGATCACCTCTGCTTTTCCGCCTGCTGCTTCAATTTTTTCTTTTGCTGACTGGCTGTAGTAATTAACTTTAACTGTTAATTTTTTAGATAATTCTCCGTTACCAAGGATTTTAACACCATCTCTCGGATTACTTACTAAGCCTTTGGATTTAAGCGCCTCAATATCAACGACAGCGCCGTCTTCAAATACATTTAAATGAACAAGATTAATAGCTATAATCTCTTTAGAGTTTATGCACTTAAAACCTCTTTTAGGAATACGTCTGTAAAGAGGCATCTGTCCGCCTTCAAAACCGGGTCTTACTCCGCCGCCTGAGCGAGCGTTCTGACCTTTGTGTCCTCTTCCGG
>CAJTVH010000038.1 GCA_910579745.1 uncultured Clostridia bacterium
AAACGCTATTGCTATTAATTTATCTCTTGAAGGGGTTTTCTTTCCTGAAAATATCTGATAAACATATACTCTGTCAAGAAGTGAACCACGTACAACATCAGCTATTTTCAAGCCCTTTTGTCTCAAAAGAGCATTCAAATGTTCCGATAAATTTTGCGATAGTAAATATTTTTTATTTTTTCTAAAAAAGCTTCCAACGCTTGAGATTTCCTCTATTTCTGACTCTAAAGCAGCTGTTATTGGTCTATATCCTATTTTTGGTTTTGTTGAAATTTCTGGTTTTATTGAATCTTCTTTTATTTCTCCTGATATCTCTTTTATAATTTCAGATATAGTTTCCATATAAGATATTATTTTGTTGACATCTATTTTTTTACCCACATCATTTCACCTCTTTACAATTTAATTATATCTTATCACCCCTGATATAACAAGATATTTTTTAAACTGAAGCTATACAGTAAATTTCTGTCTGTTAGATAATTAATACTTATTTCGGTTTAAAAAAATTTACAAATGTTTGCTGGCAGCAAACATACTTAGATCACTAATATTTGTTTCGGTTTAAAAAATTTTATAAGTGTTTGCTGACAGCAAACCTAAAAGCCAAAAATTGAAATTATAATGTAAATAAAATTTTGCTTAAAAGCTAATCAAAATAATGATATGTCAAGATAATATCGTACAAGCCTCAATTACAGATATATATTCTAATAATGTTACTATGTTAATCCTTATGCTGTAATCGGTATTGAGATTTATTGCGAAAAGAGGTGATTAAAAATGTCTATTGTTCAGATTGCTTACTAAGTAAGTACCATCTTATTTAAAACGAGACATTTACTCATTTTAAAACTGAATATCTGGTTTAAAAAAATTAAAAAGTCTCCTTAAACGGTTATTAAAAAGCAGAATATAAAGGTTATTAAAAAGACCCTTTAAAAGACTGGATTTAAGTAAATGGAAACTGCTATACTTTTAAAATGTAAGGAGGTTATATTGTGATTGACATTGATTTAGACAATTTAAATGAGGAAAGTGTCTACAAAGCTTTCAGCGTTGATGGAAATGAAGCTGAAGCATTAAATGACAGCTACTTGGAACTTTATGAACTTATTGGTTGTGACGCTATGCTGAAATTATTCAAGTATTTTAGGGGTGATAAAATTGACTGCCCTATGAGGCTGTATCGTCCTGACTTTATAGCGGATTTAGTAAAACAGGAAACTGACAGGCGTGAGCGTGCCAAAATTGCCAGAGCCGGAGGATATACAATAAAGTTCATAGAGGGTATACTTCGTAAACGAGAAAATGAAAATGATACTGAATGATAAAAATCTCAAGGGGAATATACTAATATACTTATTAAAAACTTTAGTATATATCAAAATTTCATTTATAATAAAATAAATGAAAACAAAACAAAAAATATTCCTAATAAATGGGCTTTTTAAGAAAAGAGGTTGATGAAATATGAATTGGTCAAAAATTATTATAGGACTGGTAATTATTTGGATTATAGGTTGGGTTCTGATGAAAATACAAAAAATATATGCTAAAACAAAAATATCTATGCAAATGAGTTCCGATCCTGAGGCAGCAATAAAAACCGCAAAAAAAAATCTGGATTCTGAAGCAATTACACTTGATGAATATGAAAAACAATTAATAAAAATAGCTGAAAATACAGGATATACCGGAGCAATGCTGAAGCTTTCTGAGCTTTATAACGGAGAAAAATATAAAAATAAAAAAAATGAAGAAAAAAGTAAGTTTTGGAAAGAGCAGGCAGTAAAAGCCGGTGACATTGAAGTCATTATGGATTATTATGGATTTTCAGATTATGATGTATCTAGTAATGATTATAATGAAATGATTCGCAATTTAAATACCACAGAGACAAAAGCTACTTCAGAACATGTCAAATCTATTGCTGTTTATTTAAAAGGAATAGTTAATTTCAAAATGGGAAATATTGATACGGCAAAGCAATTATTTGTGTCTATTTCTTCACCGGAGTGTATTAAAGAGAGTAAATACATGCTCTTTCAGTGTTTTATAAAAGAAACAAATATATCTGCGGCAGAAAAAATTCTGGATGAAATGGAGGCTGATAAATTTGAAATAACTGCTAATGATTATTTAACTTTATACAATTATTATGCCGCCGCTAAGAGAGAAAACAATAAACCAGATTATGAAGCAGAAATGAAATACATCCAAAAGTATATTTCAAGTAAAGACGCAGATAAAGATACAGCAAATAGAATAGGTTCTGATACATATTATAATGTCGCAAAAACACTGCAAAATGGAAACAAAGATTTTCAGATAGTCACAATAAATAATGATATCGAAGCTTTTGAAAAAGCAGCACAATTCGGACATACGGAAGCATTATATTATCTTGGCACAAATTACTGGACCGGAGAAAATGGCCGCAACCATTATAAAGCCAACGAATATTTGCTGAAAGCGTCTCAAAAAGGTCATAAACAAGCCAAAAAGATTCTTGAACAATATGGAGTAGATGGAATACTAATTAAACCCATGTGGACAAACGATATAACTTACAGTTTTATGGATGATTACAAACTTACAGCATCTGGGAATACCATAAAATGGTTACAGCTCTATTATGGTATTCAGTATAAAGAAGATCTTATAGCAACTAAATTTTCTAACACATATACAAAAACAATTAAATCATTTGATAATTTGATAAACGGTATTCATCAATTATACTCTGACCATCTTGCGCAAATGTTAAAATGGAGCATTCAGTTATTAATGTCTTACGGTATTGATACATACGATGTCTCTGATATTATGAGCATGTGCAGAGATTTAAGTCTGCTTCCTCGTGTTCCAAAATTTGAGCAAGGGTTGGAAAAAATTGATAACAGAGCCGCACAGTTAAACATCAAAAGAGTTTATACACAGGCCACCCGAAGACAATGGAAAGGTATGGGTTTTGGTACAACTATTGGCAGCACCATAAAGGCTACTGTCAAAGCATCTGTAGCAGCCGAAGTTATGAATATTGGAAGTGATCTGCTTCACGGTATTGGTGATAGCATTGTAAAAGCGATAGATAACTCAGAAATCAGAGATATGGAAAATAAACTATTTGAAAATCCTAATACTATCAAAGAATTTAATAATGCGGTAATCAGTGCTTGTATTAACATTGCCGATGTTACAATTAGTCTTATAGAAAAACACTGTAATATTATTATAGAAGAGTTACAAGGAAATATTATATTTGAAAACAAAAATCTTGCGGAAATTGATGACCGAACACTAAATGCGAAAATTAATAATAATATATCCGCTCAAAAATATGAATACGTCTATGCATTACTAATTGAAAAGCTTCGCCGAAGACCTCTTGACGCAAACGTATTTGAGCAGATTATTATTCTTACGGCTCAAAAAAATAAAACCTTTGTTGGCAAAGAATATGAGTCAATTATAAAATATGTGGGAGATTTCAAACTAAATATAAACACGCAAAACCTTGCGACTGTGTTAAAAAAATCTTTAAGCAATAATTAAATAATATTACTATTTATTGCTGTTATTTCACTCATAAAATACAAAATTTATCAGATAAAAATGTTGCAGTAATGCCATAACAGATGTCTATAAAAAAATAGTAATTACGGAAGTACTTTTACTTAAAACTTCCAATAAAATTATAAAAAACTATATATTTTATTTAAGAAAGGATTGTGTTATTTATGAAAAAGAAAATTTCTCTGTTTTTGATTTCAGCATTCTGCTTTAGCTTGTCTTCTACAGCTTTCGCAGGTAATTTTACAGATGTTGGTTCTAGCGATTATTGTTATACCCCTATTATGTGGGCTGTGGAAAAAGGAGTCACCAACGGTACAAGCACCACAACATTCTCACCCAATGAAATTTGTACTGTTGGTCAAATTTTAACTTTTATATGGCGAGCTAACGGACAGCCAACCCCGACTATCTCAAACCCTTTCACTAATGTAACGGATAAAGATTATTTTCTCTCTGCCGCTTGCTGGGCTTATGAAAAGGGATTAGTTTCTGGCAACATTTTTAACGCAAATGCTCCATGTACTCGTAGTATGGCAGTAACCTATCTATGGAAATTATCTGATAGCGTTGCTGTCAGTCCCGCTTCTTTCACTGATGTACCTGTTGGAGCTGAGTATGCTTCTGCTGTAGCTTGGGCTGTGAAAAATGGTATTACCAGCGGCACTACCTCCACCACATTTTCTCCCAATCAGCCCTGCACACGAGGGCAGATTGTTACTTTTCTGCACCGATTCAGCGGTTCACCGACAGTGACTTCCGCAAATAAAATTTCTGGCGGCGATTTTTACGTTTCGCATCCTAATATACCAGATTTTGGTACATTTTCGGGTGTTTCTTTGATTGATTCTGATGTTAAAGGAAATACATATTACTACTTCTATAATAATAAGGATATACTTAACGCAAATCCCAATAAAAACGTCCTTAGTGATTATGAGAAACAGCTAACTTCTAACGGATTTTCTTATTATAGTACATTTGAATCCAGTGATGGTCCTTTAACTCTTTACAGCAACGGTGACACCGTAATTTCGATTGGAACAAAAGATGATACATTAGGCATTCTGATAAGACCTTTGTCAGACCTTACACAACTTACAACATCTGACGGCAAATATTATAGTCAATGCCCTGGCGTGCCTGACTTTGGCGCAATTACCGGTACATTGCCGACAGAAATATCACCTCGTTCTGATGGAGGCTGGACTTATACATATAATAAAAATGTCTCAAAAGAACGCTTAGACAATTATAGTAAAATATTGTCTTCTGAAGGCTTTAAGATTGTAAATGCCATGGGAAACGGCTATGGCAGTAATTTCGTTGAAGTTACAAAAGGTAATATAACTATTTTATTTGGAGAAACAGATACTTCTATTATGATAGCTGTATACTTTGATTAAAGAAAATGTCTGCAAAATATTTTATTTAACAAGTAAGTTTTCTGCTTCTTATGGGGCAGGGACTTACTTGCTGTATTCAGTGAAAATATAATCTTTAACTGAAACCGAGGGTATTATTAAACGTCTTTGGTCAGACTGTCCAAAAAGTCCCACGGTCGTTTTATAAATATATAATATTAAAAAATAATAGTGTGAATTACAAGACTTTTTTGTTTATTTTTGATATTAATATTTTTTATTTAAAATTATTTTTATTAAAAAATATATTTATGAGACGACTGTGAAAAAGTCCAACTAATGCTGGGCTTTTTTGATAGTTTATGATATAATTAAATTGAGATGATAATTATGTTAAGCAAAGATAAACAGGAACGTTCGCAAATGGAATTTTTTAGTATAGAGAATTTTGTTCCGCAGGAACATTTATTAAAAAATTTGATTCTGCTGTAGATTTTACACATATACGCAATAGAGAAAATCTTATCATTTTTCAGCTTTCTGTCTGATAAAGACACGAAAGAGGTTTGGAATATATTTGTGAAAAAGTATGGAACCTGAACAGACTGAATAATCGAAAGTAGTTAAGCCTACAGTAAATAGTAATATTATGAAAAATCTGAAAAAAATACCTGTTGATCTTATATCCTACATTTAAATTTAGGCAGAAGCTATCAGGAATATCAACGACAAGATGTAGAAAAATAACTTATTTGTTTTATAGATTTTGTAAAGAGAGATGTTTTTATTGAAAATAAGTAAAATTATCACTAAAATAAAACCGCCATGTTCTAAATGTCCATATAAGTCAGGACTTATAGAAACATTAGTTAGCCCTTGTGTATCATGCAAGGAAAACGCTTATAAGACATTTGAAGAATTTCAAAAACGTCTATCACAGAATAATTAAATTTTTTAAAATAAGCGTTATAACGATACAAACAATATTACATAGTCATATCGTATAACATTTTCTTAAAATTATATATTCTGAATATGTAATAATATAAAATATTTAATACACCGCTTATATGACCAAATTAAATAACTAAAATAAATAGAGGGCTTTCCTTATGGGAAGTCCTTTATTTATTTTACGGCTATTTAGTTAGTCATCAAAAATAATATTACAAAGGAGATGTTTACAATGGCGGCAAATGTAGAAAGTATGTTTTATGTAAGAGTAGCCCCCTGGCACGGTCTTGGTGTTTGCGTTGAATCCGCTCTCAGCTCAGAAGAGGCTCTAGAAAAATCAGGTCTGAACTGGAATGTTATCCAGCGCCCGATTATGACAAGTAATTATGACCTTATCCCTGGCTATAAAGCAAATATTCGTGATACCGATAATCGTGTTCTTGGAGTTGTAACAGACCGCTACAAGGTAGTACAGAATTCAGAAGCTTTTGCTTTTACCGATTCTTTGTTAGGCGAAGGAGTCAGGTATGAAACAGCGGGTTCTCTTCAAAATGGTAAAAAAATCTGGATTCTCGCCAAACTGCCTGACAAGTATATTATTGAAGGTGAACAAATTGAGCCTTATCTTGTATTCAGCAGTTCTCACGACGGCAGCGGAGCAATTAAAGTAGCTATGACACCTGTAAGAGTTGTTTGCCAGAATACCCTCAATATAGCTTTGTCCTCAGCAAAACGTATCTGGTCTACTGTTCATGTAGGCAACTTAGCGCAAAAAATGGAGGAAGCACACAATACTCTGCTGTTGGCTGAAAAGTATATGGGCAAACTTGGTACAGAATTCTCACGTTTATCAAAAATCAAGCTTTCCGACAGCAAGGTTATGGAGTATATAGAAATGCTTCTTCCTATGGACGACCAGCCTACCGATATTCACAGAAAGAATATCAGACGTATCCGCGAGGATTTGAAAATCCGTTACTTTGACGCTCCCGATTTGAAACACGTCGGTAAAAACGCCTATCGTTTTATCTGCGCTGTTTCAGATTTTGCCACTCACGCTAAACCCCTCAGAGAAACCGCTAATTACAGAGAAAATGTATTTGCCAAGACTATAGAGGGAAATCCTCTTATAGACAAAGCATATGATATGGCAGTTTCAGCATAAGGAGGTTTTATTTATTATGGATAATAAAACGAATATCTTTGATTCTTTACAAGAGGAAATTATGCTGTCAGACCTTCCCGAAATAGAAAAAGACAGACGTATTTCTATGCTTTCAAAAGCAAGAAACCGTAAAATCAATCTTATGCTGGTAGGAGCGAGCGGTTCGGGAAAATCCAGTACTATCAACGCTCTCTTTGATATATCTGTCGCAAAGGTAGGCGTTGGAGCGGATCCCGAGACAAAGGAAATTACAAAATTTGACTTCGGAAACTTTACTATATGGGACACTCCCGGTCTTGGTGACAGCGTAATAGCTGATAAAATTCATATTAAGCATATTGCTAAAAAATTATCCGAGACAGATGAAAACGAAAATCCTTTGATTGACCTTGTACTTGTAGTACTTGACGCTTCAAGCAAAGATTTGTCTGTCTCTTATGATGTAATCAATAACACTCTTATTCCCATTTTAGGCAGAGACAACGCTCACAGAATACTGATAGGCTTAAACCAAAGCGATTTAGCTATGAAAGGCAGAAACTGGGATATTTATGAAAACGCTCCGAATGAAATTCTTCAGGACTTCCTTTCAAAAAAATATTTATCTGTCAAACGAAGAATTTACGAGGCTACAGGCGTTATGGTTGAACCTGTCTGTTATAGCGCAGGATATACAGACGGCAGCCAAAAACAAGAACCTTATAATCTTTCTAAACTTCTCTATTATATACTGACAGCGGTTCCAAGCGAAAAACGTCTCGTGCTTGCGGATAAACTCAATACATTAACAAACTGGTCTTTCAATGATGATGATAACGATTATACCGAAGCGGTTAAGAAAGGTTTCTGGTATTCGCTTCTTAAAGATATTATAAAAGGAATTGAGGAAGGAGCTGTTATTGGTAGTTACGCTATTGGCATTCCCGGTATATTTATCGGAGGATTGGCGGGAGCTGTTATCGGCGGTCTGCGTTGGCTGGTTGTTAAACCTTTGTTTGAGATTGAATCGCTTACAGAAACTAATGAGAAGTTATATGAATCTATAAACCAAGTAAACAATAATTAACTCAAATATATATTCAAGAAATAGGGTATGCGGTTCTTACTGTATGCCCTATTTCTGTATGAGGAGGTAAAATTTATGTCAGCGATTATTGTAACGTCCACTGAAAATATACCATATGAGGACTGGCTCGAATACAGAAAATCAGGTATCGGAGGTTCAGATGCTTCTGTTGTATGCGGTATCAGCCGCTATAAATCACCTATGGAACTTTGGATGGAAAAAACAAATCAGCTCCCTTATCAGGAAGCCGGAGAAGCCGCATACTGGGGAATACAACTTGAATCATTAGTCAAATCCGAGTTTACCAAACGTACTAATATTAAGGTAAAACCGGTTAATCAGCTTCTGAAAAATGAGGAATATCCTTTTATGCTGGCCAATCTTGACGGAGTTTGTGAACATCATGATTATGGAACTTGCGTATTTGAGGCAAAGACAGCTTCGGCTTACAAATCAGGTGAATGGGACGATTCCATACCAGATGAATATATGCTTCAAATACAGCACTATATGGCTGTTACGGGATATAAAGGCGCATATATTGCCGTTTTAATAGGTGGAAACTCCTTTCGCTGGAAATTTATTGAACGTGACGAGGAATTGATTGCTATGCTGATACAACTTGAATCTGACTTCTGGAAACACGTAGAATCTACCGTCCCTCCAACATTAGATGGTTCGGAGGCGTCAGCTAAATTCCTTGCCAAAAAATTTCCTGACAGTATCAAGAAATCTCAAATTATATTACCCAATACTGCCGCTGATTTAATTAATCAATATAATGAGGCTTGCGAAAAATTAAAAACCATTACCGAACAAAAGCAAGAGGCTGAAAATCTGTTAAAAGAGATGATTGGAGAAAATGAAACCGGTACTGTTGGAAACTGGGTTATCGACTGGAAAAGTATATCTCAGGAACGATTAGACAGCAAAACTCTGAAAGCAGAACACCCTGTCCTTTATAAAAAATACGCTAATAAAACTTCATACCGTAGATTTTCTGTAAAATCAGTATCATAAACCGGAGGTCTATATGGATAATGTAAAACTTAAAAACCGTTTAAACGGTAAAGTACAGGCTCTCACAGAGCCTTTGAAAGAAAGGAAGATTTTAATTATGTCAGAAACAGCTATAACTCCTATCAATTCCGACTATATCGCTTTAACAAACAATGCTTTGGATATTATCAAAGAAAACTTGAAGAATCAGCCGCTGTCATTTCAGCTCTTTGATATTGTTAAATCACCCACAGGAGGCTCAACAGCATTCACTGTTCCAAGCTTGACAGGAGATGAAATATATAAGGAACTGACAGGAATTATTCTTGACTACACTACCCCAAGAGCATACTGGGATACTCCTGAACCGGTAGAAGGTACTCCGCCTGTATGCTACAGTAAAGACAGTTTAATCTCTTGTGAGGGAAAACCTTGTTCTCACTGTCAATTCAATACTTTTGGTTCTAAAGACGGCGAATCTAATGCAAAAGCTTGTAAAGAATCCGTAGTACTTTTCTTTCTCAGACCTGACAGTATTATGCCTGTTATCGTTCGTATTCCCGTATCAAGTAAACTGATATTTCAGCGTTATATGACAAGGTTAATAGGAAAGATGATACCAATTTTCGGAGTTGTCACAAAAATAACATTAAAGAAAACCACTAATAAAACAGGACAGCCTTATTCTCTTTATAACTTTGAGGCTGTAAACACCCTTACACCGGAAGAAACCGCTCACGCCAGATCATTCGGTCAGAAATTTATGGAGACTGTTAATGCTGCTGATATTGAACAAGACACATTGAAAGTTGTTTAAAATTATATATAAACTTATGTAAAGGTCGGTCGGGTTTATTCCTGACCGACTTAATTTTACTTAATGGAGGAATTTACAAAATGAAAGAAACTTTTACTTGTGAAATCTGCGATGAAAAATATGATGTTTCAGAAAAACACTTTTTCGATAATGAAATACTTTGTACTAATTGTTTAGCGGAATATACAGTTGTTTGTCAGGATTGCGGCAGCCGTATATGGCGTGATGACAGCGCCGGTAATATTGAACATCCTCTGTGTCAAAGCTGTTATGATGAAAATTATACCGACTGCTGTAGTTGTGACTGTTTACTTCATCGAAGCGACGCAAACTACCAATATTCTGATGAATATAATGATAATCCTTACTGCGATTCCTGTTTTGACAAACTGCCAAGAGACGGAATTAATGAGTATTATTATAAACCAACTCCCATTTTCTATGGAAATAGTTCCCGATTTATGGGCGTTGAGTTAGAAATAGACGAAGCCGGTAAGAGTGATTATAACGCAAATAAAATCCAAAATATCGCCAACGCTGATAGAGAGCATATATATTGTAAACATGACGGTTCCCTGGATAGTGGTTTTGAGATAGTCACGTATCCTATGACATTACAATATCATCAGGAAGAAATGCCCTGGAAAGGTATATTAAGAAAAGCCGTACAGCTTAACTATAGATCCCATCAGTCTGAAACCTGTGGTCTTCATATTCATATAAACAGAACGGCTTTCGGCTATTTAGAGGAAGAGCAGGATGAAGTAATTGCCCGTATTCTCTACTTCTTTGAGAAACACTGGGAAGAATTGCTGAAGTTCAGCCGCCGCACACAAAGTCAGCTGGAACACTGGGCTATGCGATATGGTTATAAAGAACAGCCTAAAGATATTCTTGATCACGCTAAGGGAGATTATAACACAAACCGTTATAAATGTATAAATCTTTGTAACAAAGAAACTATTGAGTTTCGTATATTTCGTGGAACATTGAAGCTGAATACTTTAATTGCCACTTTACAGCTCGTTGATAAAATCTGTGAGACGGCAATAAATTTGTCCGATGATGATTTAAAAGCTATGTCATGGACTACCTTTACCGCCGGTTGTACTCAGCCGGAACTCATTCAGTATTTAAAAGAACGCCGATTATATGTTAATGATATTGTGGAAACGGAGGATGAAATTTAATGTGCTGTTTATTTGGAATGATTGATGTAAATAACAATTTTACAGGGCGTGAAAAAAGCAATATGCTGTCAATTCTGGCAGTCGCAAGTGAGGAACGAGGCACCGACGCTACAGGAATTGCCTATAACATTAACGGAAAACTTCATATTTACAAACGTCCCTGCCCTGCTCATAAAATGAAAATGTCCGTACCGACTACCACTAATGTTATTATGGGACATACCCGTATGACTACGCAAGGAAGTGAAAAAAAGAATTTCAATAATCACCCGTTTCTTGGCAATGTAAATAACGAATCCTTTGCTCTGGCTCACAACGGAATACTTTATAACGACAAAATACTTAGGAAAAATTTAAAACTTCCTTACTCAAAAATTGAGACAGACAGCTATGTTGCCGTTCAAATTATAGAAAAGAAAAAAGCCCTCAATTTTGAAAGCCTTAAATATATGGCTGAACAAGTTGAGGGTTCTTTTGTGTTTACGGCTTTGAATCATAAAAACGACTTGTACATAGTCAAAGGCGATAATCCATTCTGTTTGTGCTATTTCCCTGAAACGAAACTGTACTTGTATGCTTCTACAGAAAATATTTTAGTTGACGCTATTAAGAAAATGAAATTAAAACTGGAGAAGCCTGAGCGAATTGATATGCAACGCGGAGATATATTGTGTATCTACGGTAACGGAGAATTGATGTGGAATAAATTCGACACAAACAGCTTAATGGAAAACTGGCAGTTTCCATTGTATTCGTCACTTACAAAACGTTACTATAGTCCATATCACAATACTTTTGAGGAAGCCGAGACAGAGTATTTAGAAGATTTAAAATCTATAGCGGCTTGTATGGGTTATGATTCTGAAACAGTTGACTATGCTCTCCAAGTTGGATTTACAGCGGATGAAATTGAGGAACTGCTGTATGAAGGCGGATTCTGAGAAAGGGGATTTATTATGGAAATATTAATTATAGAGCCGGAAAAGGTTCCATACACAAAAACAATTAATGGCACACTGAAAGAAATGCAGAATATTGTTGGTGGTACAATTCAGGTACTCTATCCATTTCCCGAAGAAATTGCTCTGGTATGTAATGATGAGGGTAAACTGACAGGACTTCCAGCTAACAGAGGTTTATTTGATGAATCCGGTGAGCTTTATGATATTATATGCGGTACGTTCTTTATTTGCGGTGCTCCGGTAGATAGTGACAATTTTACAAGTTTAACACAGGAACAATCGGAACAGTTTCAGAAACGATTTAATTCTCCAGAAATGTTTGTGAGAATGGGTAATAAATTGCTTTGCTTGCCGATGAAAGGATAATGTAGTATGACTGATAAAAAACAAATTGCTTATAAGAAGTTTAACGTAATAATCACAGAAACTTTGAAAATGGTTGTTGAAGCAGAAGCACAAAATCAACAACAGGCAGAACAGATAGTATCTGATAGATGGCGAAACAGCGAATATATTCTTGACGCTGATAACTTCTGTAAAGTTGAGTTTACAGCCACAGAAAATAACAACTATTAGAAAGATTGAGGTCGTAAAAGAGATAGTCTATATTCCAATGTAGTATAGGCTGTCTCATAAACGACCGTTATTGCGACAGTTTTGACAATGTTAAAATACCCTTTGAAATCGTGTAATTTTGAGGGGTATTTCTTCTCAAAACTTATCGCAAAATCAAATTCTCATATCTTATACGTTTTTGAGATAAATGGAGGTTACATATGAAAAATTATGTTTTTGGATACGCAAGAGTCAGTACCGAAGCACAGAATCTTGACAGACAAATTGATGCTCTAAAAAAGTACGGTGTTGATATAATTTATAATGAAAAGATGACAGGAACTAAAAGAGAACGTCCTGAACTTGATAAAATGTTGGACAGAATTACTAAGGGCGATACTGTAGTAATTGAATCTTTGTCAAGACTTGGAAGAAGCACAAAAGATTTGATTGAACTGACAGAACTATTTCAGTCTAAAGGAGTACATCTTGTATCACTTAAAGAAAACATTGATACAAGCAGTCCTACAGGAAAGCTATTATTCACCTTAATGAGTGCTATAGCTCAATTCGAGAGAGATTTAATTACTGAAAGAACTCTTGAAGGGTTAAAGTCAGCCAAAGCAAGGGGAAGAAAAGGCGGCAGACCTAAAACAAATACCGAGGATATAAAAAAAGCTGTTAAACTCTATAATACTGGTGAGTACTCTATAAAAGAAATAACAGAACTTACAGGCATAAAAAAAGATACATTGTATAGAAATTTACGTAAATTATCTGATTAAAATAAATAATTCCTTTTTATAATAATACGTGATATTGAAATTTCTCAATGATTAATAGCGGGAAATATCATACCAAAATAAATATAAGAATACCTTGAAGATAAACATAATAAAACGAAAGGCAATAAAAAATGCCTTTTGTTTTTTACAATATTTTTTTGTAATTAGCTCCTACAAAGAAATAAAAAATTTCCAAAGGAGTTGAAACTATGAATAAAATAAAATTATCTTTAGACAACGAAAGCTTTTCTTATAAACCAAATTCAAAAGAAGCATCAGATATAAGTAGAAGAATTGGAAGATACCCTATAGAACTAAGCAGTCCAAAAGAAATAAATGAGACCGCCTTAAAAATAAGCGTTGGTGGATTCTCATTTACTCCTGCCACTTTTAAGAATGGACAGAGAAAGAAAGAGAACTTTGAACAACAGCAATTGTTTGTCTTAGATTTTGATAACAAAGAACCAAATAAAACTATTTCATTTGAAGAGGCAAAAGTACGAGCTGACTACTATGAACTTCCAATTCTATTTGCATACGATACATTATCCAGTATAAATCATAATAAGTTTAGAATAATATTTTTAAACGATATTCCTATTCCTGACAGAAAAATTGCAGAAGCTATACAGCTTGCTATAGGTACTATATTTCCTGAATCCGATTCAAGCTGTTACAAAGATATTTCAAGGATGTACTTTGGTGGTAAACATATGCTTCATTATGATAAAAGGATACCTGAGATTAATGTGGAATTAGTATTCAGAAGTTTATATTACTATCTGAGAGACAAGTATGGCCTAAACCATTATAAGGAAAAACTCACCAAATTCTCTAAAGAAACAGGTATTGCGTTAAACAAGAATGGTATACTTGATGTTACGACAATAGATAATCCGACAGAATATTCTGGTGCATTCATGTTAAATCAAAATAGGAAAAACTCGCCAAGTGCTATTATATATACTAAAAGTATTTCCAATATAAAAGCTAATGGCGAGATTTTCCCAATATATTATCATATAAATTCTGATTGCACCAATAATAGTTCTGTCGGTAAAACTACTCAGAAAAGTTCCTTAAGGAACCATAAACCTTATAGATCTTCAGTTATTAAGGATATGAGCCAAAAGTGTCGATTGTTTAAAGAATTTGAAAATGGTGAGAGAAAATTACATCATTCTGAACGGTTTGGAATATTGACTAATCTTATTCCTGTAGAAACAGGAACTAAAAAATTCCTGTCCATTATATCAGAAAATATGAAATTTTATGCTGATACAAAAGACATCTGGAAAAAGCACCATATTCCATACCAGGAAAAGTGTGGTTATCGACCTACAAGCTGCTCTAAATTCTGTCCATATCATAATGAATGTACTCACAGTACTAATATTTTGTCCACAGTTTATCATAAGCGAGGTAATATAGAAAGGATATCTGGCTATAGTGAAAAGTTTTATCCTTTAACTGATAGCCAAGAAGATACATACCACGCTATTTATAAGGCTTATAAAGCAAATGACAAAAAATTTCATATAATAAAATCTATGACATCTGTTGGTAAAACAACAAGTTATTTGAAACTTATGTCAGAAAACCCAACAAGCCGATTTTTAATCGCAGCACCAACCAATCTACTGAAAGATGAGATTTTTAATAAAGCAAAAAAACTTGGTATAGAAGTTCTTAAGACACCTTCTTTACAACAAATAAGTGATGAAATGCCCGATAAAATATGGAACCATATACAAAAATTATATAACAGCGGACAATACAATTCTGTTTATCCTTATATTGAAAATGTTATGAAAAAGAAGGATATCTCATGTCTAAAAAAATATATGGAAGAAAGAGAAAAATTAATAAATTTTAAGGGTAATATTATTACTACACAACGTTATTTGTTGAATATGGAAGAAAAAAGACTTAAAGAATATGACGCTATTATTATTGATGAAGATATTATATTCAAGAGTATTATACCTAACCAGATAGAAATATCAAAGACAAATCTGAAAAAACTATTAAACAAAGTTACAGACAGCCAAATATCTAAAAAAATTAAGTTATTACTAAAACTATCAAAAACACAGTCATGTATTGAAGTTAGTGGTTTTGAGTGGAGTTATGACAAAACCGATAATAATGATAAAATAATGCCGTTTGATATTCCTTCATTTTGTTTAGCGGAAAAGTTTTACCTGCGTAAAGCTTCAAAAGATAATAAACTTGAAGATGATACTTTCGTATTTCTGAGACCAGAGATTTTTAAAAACGTAAAATATATTATAGTTTCAGCTACAGTTAATGAGAATATATGCCGCGAATTATTTGGTAATAATATAAATTTCTATGAGTGCAAAAAAACTGAGTATAAAGGGGAATTACTGCAATACCCTCGTAAATCTATGAGCCGAACCAGCATAGCAAATAATCCCGGAATTGTAAGACGCCTTATGAAACATTTTGATATTGAAGAGAATAAAGTTATTACCTTTATGAAAGAAAATACAGGACAACTTCATTTTGGAAATACCGAAGGCAGCAATACTTTAGAAGGCGAAGATATTCTTGTAATCGGTACACCATATCATGCAGATTTTTTGTACAAGCTGGCGGCTTTTACAATGGAGCTTGATTTTGATGAGAATGAAGAAATGACATCTCTATTTATAACACATAATGGCTATCGTTTCTGGTTTACAACTTTTAAAAATGAAAATTTAAGAGAAATTCACTTTTGGATGATAGAAAGTGAGTTAGAACAAGCCGTAGGTCGGGCGCGGCTTCTCCGAAATAGATGTAAAGTTCGCCTATTCTCTAATTTTCCTTTAAGTCAAGCAAAAATGATTTATGATTTTAATTATAACAAGGAAATTTAAAATTTTTAATGACAGCATATCCTTAAAACTCATAATATTATACAAAAATAATTTTGATATAATTAAGTTATATACCACTAATAATCAACGAAACCAAGCTAATTATTATCACTCATATAAATTCCATATAAAAACATAAAGACTTACAACTAATTTGTAAAAAATATTTGTATTTGGAGTGATATGATTATGTACTTAAATCAAATTTTCGAGCTGTCTATGGTGTTGGACAAAGAAAAATTTCAAAAAGCTTTGACTACGGTATACGATAATTCAGAATATTTAGAAAAAAATGGAGACGAATATATCGACACTTCCCTGTCTTCTAAAGGTGTAACTATCGTATACCGTAACAGTCAATACAAAAAGAAAATAAAGTTTATCATCAATTCTGTTTTGCTTCTGAACTATGAAGAGATTAAACCTAAAAAAATAATTAAGAAACTGAATAAATATATCTCTGAATATTTTGATTCCACCTATATATTAGACGACTTTAATTTAGTAAAGGTAACTTTCATAGCGGATATTAATATTGGTGACAATGAGAAAATATCCGCATATATAAAAGTTTTACAAAGAATCGGTAAAGTTAAAGGTTTTTCTCCTTCAGATTATGAGTGCTTTGATAAAAACAGCAGTTTTTGCTTAGACGGAAACAGCAACGGAATTGAATTTCTTATTTATGATTTAAAAGAAATGCTTATAAATCAGCTTAAAGAGCGTGAAATCAGTTACAAAAAACAAAAATCTGTAATAAAAAAATCTGATGGAGTTTTAAGAGCTGAGGTTAGATTAACAGAGCAGAAAGCAATTCGGTCTTATACAGATAATACAGACACTTCTAAACAGATTATGACTTCATCAGAAAAAAATTGGGATATATTTTTAAATATTTTTACACAGATAATCCCTTTTGGTGATTTCTATAAAAAGGATAAGGCTATAGAAATCATTCAAAAAGAAATAACAGATATAACTATCAGACGACGAATGCTACGCTTAGTGACGCTGATACCTGAGAAAAAATCATTGCTGCTTGCACAAAAAGCATTAAATTACAGACGAATTGATGATGTTATGGAAGCTTTTGCAAAGATAAATTTGTCGCCTGTTACCATAAGCAGACGATATGACGTAAAGCATTTAAAAAATATATATTCATATTTATTTGATGAAAAATCATAAAACTTTAGATACGCATTTTATACATATCTATTTGCTTATATAATCATTTATAAAAAATTCTTAATTTAATATTAACATGCTTTACACCACATTGTATTTGGTGTAAAGCACATATCTTCATTTATTTGATAAAAGATAGTTCTTCTGTTATTCTATTGATTAATATAATATATTTTATAAGTTTATTAGTGTATTATATAATATTTATATAGTAAATATATAGTAGAATAACAGAAGAAGAACATAAAGTAATGTCTTGTTGGTCATCACAATAATTTGTGCTTCTTCCTATCTATCAATTTTCTACTTTTACTTTGTGTTGTAGTTGGGATTACGTTTATATGAAACCATTGGGTCAGGTTTACTATATTCTTATTGAATTAAGATATTATAGAGTTTTGTCATTCTGTTCTGTTATATTTTTATATAAAAAGTATTGACTTTATTTGCTAATTCAATATATAATGAATATAAAATGATTAATATAATAACAGAAGGATGAAGATTGTCTTGAGTTCAAAAAATAATATTCCTTATAGAAGGGAACAACAAGAAATAGAAAATTTAAGGCAGGAGCTTTTAAAAATTATTGATAATTTCGGCCGTCTTAATTTTAATGTAGTATCAGCTGCAGATGATGATGAAGTTCTTGATTTATATAATTTTATTACATCATTTAAAGGGTTTACGAAGAAAGAAAAGATTTCAGACATAGATAAGGTCAAAATCATGTTAGCTTTGCCTCATACTCCCAAAACAGAATCACGTAAAATTGCCTCTTACATAGAATCTATAGTTTACGGTTGGCAAGATAATGAATATGTCTTTAGCAATAATTGCTTAAGAAACAATGCTGATCGTCACTGTAAAATAGTATCTCGTATTCAAGACGTAAAAAAAGCAAGAGAAACATTGAACGATTTAGCAAAGTTTTTTTTACATAAAGAGTATGGGGGTTTTACAACTACTATTTTCTGCTATTTCCTTTCTTCACTTTTTGCATCAAAACTTAATAAAGATCAATATGTGCCGCCATATTATCTTCAATTGGCTTGTAATCGCAACAGTATGATATACCAGCTAATTGATGAACTTATAGAAATATGCGATGTCAATACCGGATTATTTGAATATTGTCGCCTTATAGATCTTAATTATAAAAGCTGTAATTTTACAGGTCATAAATATTATCCTACCCAGTCAATAGATGAAGATCTCTCGGTAATACTTCGAGACAGCAGAGACGCCCCTATTATTATTTCTGGATTAGAAGATAAATCAAATTATAACAAATTAATGAGGACATTTGTTAATATGGCAAATAGGCGCAGGATGTTGGACTTACGTGATAAATTTAATGTCATTCCTCTGTTCTTGTGCGATTCAATC
Organism: uncultured Clostridia bacterium; assembly: GCA_910579745.1. Taxonomy (GTDB): domain Bacteria; phylum Bacillota; class Clostridia; order Lachnospirales; family CAG-274; genus MGBC114079. The sequence goes on from CAJTVH010000038.1 coordinate 18,896, forward strand.
AGTTCAGAATTTGACAATGTGTTAAGTATAGACTTAACAGGCTTTGATATAACCATTGATTATTTAAATATTGTAAGAAAATATAAGAACATTCTTGCCGCTTGGATATTTAAGCTCATCAAAGATCCTTACAGATATTTATGCCCCGAAACAGATCATATTCTCAATGAATATAAAAGCCATCTTTTTTTCAAAATGATTGAAAGATACATAGGAAAAATAGAGGGTAATCATACTGAATTATCAATACGAGCTACGAGAAATGTTGGTTTTTTGAATTTCTTTTTTTGTGGATTTATAAGAGTATATTCTTATTCAGAGTTTGCCTATTCAGATAAAAAATTTGTTGTATTTACTGATAATGAAGGAAAACATATTAATACAACAGCAGTTGAAAATACTGATATATTTTCATCTAAAACCGAGTATATTATATCTATATTACACCGGAATCAACTTCTTAGTCACGTTAATAATAATATTAAAGACAGAAATGCCATTTTGCTGGCAAAAAAGGTAGAAAAAATTTATAAAGAATTCAATGTTCATATTCAAATTGTTCCAGTAGATGTAAAATCAGATCAATACATCTTTGAAATTGAAACATTGCAAAATACCAAAGATGCAGATGTACGCAAATACGCAGAAACTGCTAAGAGACGTTTAAAAAAATATGAATGTTTTAAAGTTGATTTAAGTGACAGTCAAAAAATTAAGTTGGTAGTTGCAAAACATCAAAGCAAAGATAATAGTCTTATCAAATTTTTTACTCACCCGAACTTCACTGATCCAAAAAAGAAACTTCCTTATGCTATCGGAATTGACGAAGCCGGAGCACTTTACATTGAGGATATGGAACCATACCCCCATATGTTAATCGGAGGATCTTCCAATTCCGGAAAGTCTACTGCCATCGTAAGTTTACTGCTCTCCATTGCGTACAAACATAGAAATGGAAATGCTAAAATTGTGATTATGGACTTTTTAAGTGAAATAAAGTCAAATTATGAAGTCTTTAATGACCAGCCAATTATGGCTTGTCCAGTGATTACCGACCCAATAAAAGGTGCAAATGCAATAATTGCCCTGTATGAAGAAATGAACCGTCGTCAGCCCGATCAAGCCGCTGAAAATGCACCATATATTATTTGCGCAATAGATGAATATCCAAAACTTTTTTCTTCTGTGTCAGGAAAAACACTTAATGAACGTTTAAAAAATTCTATTAATGAATTAATGCGTAAAGGAAGACACGCAAATATCCATTTTGTCTTTGTAACACAAACATTAGCAAAAGATGATATTGATCTTTTATCAAATGCCAATACAAGAATAGCTTTTAGGTGTTCTCATTATAAATTCTCTATTAATATATATGGTCGTGGCGATGCTGCAAGATTACGTGGATTAGGTCAGATGATTTTAAATTCCAGCAATGTATATGATAAGCACTTACTTGGATCTTATATCTCAGAACCGGATATGAAAGAGCTTCTTACAGAGATTAAGCAAACCTATAAACAAAAAAATAATAATCATTTTATTATCAACGAAAATACTACGAGTATTGACTTAGATATGGATACTTCTTCAGAACAGCCCAATTATACTAAACGACATCTCAAAACAGTAGAAAATCTACTGCCAGGTGTTATTATATGGTCATTGAGTCAGGAGAAAATTGCAAACTCTAGAATACAAGCCGAATTCAGTATTGGAAATAATAAGGTAAATAAACTGCTTGCATATATGGAACAGTATTCTTTAATTCAACGAGCTAACGGAAATTTAGGATGGAGGGTTATACCAAAGCAATTTGAAGAAATTTCTCCTGATATAATTGAACTGTTGACAGCTCATGGGTATACTAAAGACCATATTATTAATGAATTAAACAAGCGACAGATTCCATAATATTTAATCTATGAACTAATAAAACCGAGGCTATCCATCAGGATAGCCCCATTTTTTACATCATATTACAGTAAATGAAACAGCAATTCACCTAACTTAGTGTCAGCATAATCAGGTATATATGGTAAACAGGCTTCAAAATCAATATGGCGCATATTGGTTAAATCCCTCACTTTTCGCCATGTTAAACTATCCTCACTATTTATAATTTGACGAGCAGCCCAAACAACTTCCCTAGCCCAATACTGCTCCTGTGATTCTTGATTTCTCTGTATTTCCACATAACATTTAGGCAAATGCAGAGAAATTTTCTTACTGGAAAGATTTAACATTTTTTCAACAGCAAAAACACTAACCTTTTTCGGTCTGATGTTTCCATCGCCCTGTAATTGTCGGATAGCCTCTTTTACAAGTGGTAAGGTTTCTTCATCAATCTGTTTCCAGTCTTTAGGCTTTGCACCGCTTTTAAGAGGTTCTTCAGGCAGTTTATGATAAGTTCCGTATCTGCGTTCACCAATCGTCTTAACGGTTATGTACGAAGCATTAAGAATCTTTGCTATTTCAGGATATTTTAACCCCTGTTCATGAAGTCTGTAAATTTCTTCATCAAATAACTGTTGCTGTGATTTCTTCGGCAATTTCATGTGTACCAATTCATCAACAGAAATATTGAGAAACATAGCCATGAGACAGATTTCATAAAAATTAATTCTATCATTCGTTAATACCTTTTGTATCTGCCATAACTCTGTAAACCAATTTTGAGATAAATTTTTATAAAATTCCGTAAAATCTTTATGAAACAGAGTAATATTCCTCTGTTGCCCACGAACAGAGCGATATTTTGTATTAGCCATTTTAGAGTACAGAAACTCACCAGCCATAACACTTGATTCCATATCAATATCAGCTTGGAAGACTTCCATCATATACTTGACAACACGACACTCTATTTGGTTATCTGATAATATATGTTCTTCTGACTGCGGTATTATTTCTTCCGCTGATTTCAAAGAAGGAGTAGCTTTACTGCTTATAATTACTTGGCTTTCCATCAAATAACACTTATGAATCGGACAAATATAAATCCCTATCATCTGATGTATTCTATGCCAGTATGTTTCTCCATACAACTCTCTATCATAATCAGAACATAAAGGACAGTACCTCAAACATCTTGTTTTATCACTCTTATTTTTGGGTATTGCCAAGAGATTACGATGGTTCCCTGTCATATCATTTAATGCCTCAAAGGCTTTATGTCTGCGTTCTTTTGGCAAAAAACGCCCATAATAAGGAAACATAGTATGTTTTTCTACAATCTGATTCATTGACACATATCTTGTAATGGCTTCCATTGTATCAGGAGTATAAGTATTAACAAACTCTATGTCAGGTCTGGCAGTCTTTGACATAAACAAATCCTCAGCGGCAAACGTATATGCCATATATCCCGAAGCTGTATAATATCGTGCCAATCGACTATAAAGAAGTTCATCAGGATAAACGTCAGGAAAGTACGCTATCATACGCTTACCTCCTCAACAACCATATATTTCTTTAAAAGCTGTACACTATCTATACCCTCATTTTTAGCTTTTGAAACTAAATGAGCAATACTAATACTATTGTCAATAGGTTTACTTATATCTTCAGAAACAGAAACATTTGTTTTCTTTTTGGGTTTAGAAGTCTGCTTATTTTGTGAAATAGATGGCTGAATATAGCTGTGAAGTAGAGAAAGCCGTTGTTGATAAGCTTCGTTCAAAGATTCCAAATTTAAAATTTCCTTACCATTCAAAATAGAAATTTCCTGCGCATCGTGAATTAAAGCTATAACAACCGATGTAACTCCTGCGCTATGTTCATACAGCCATTCGATAATTCCATCTGTTATTTCGGTTCTTTGTTTTGTATACTGATATTGAAAAATTACCTTACAAAAATTTTGAAAATATACATCATAACTCATAGTAGTATATTGTAAACCAACCGAACGTCTCGCAAGCTGCATAGCCGATTCAAAAAACACAGCGCTTTCGGGAGTGCCTACCATACATATACTAATGCCGCTGTTATTTATAAGCTGAGTTAATGCTCCAATCAAACTTTTTCCATTTTTACTGTTGGCTACATTCTGAATTTCATCAACAACCAGTATACCAATATGATTTAACGCAACCTGACTTACAGAGCCTATAAGCATATCTGTTGTGGCTCTTGCCCTTAAAGCATTCTGATAATATTTTGTATCTAAAACCTCATCAACTTTACGCAGAACTTCCAACAGCAGTCCTTTTACAGAAGAATCAAAAGGACATTGAACTATTATACACGGTACAATATTTGTATAGGGATTTTCAGCTTCAATTATTCTGTTTTCCGTAATCAAAGTAATAGCTCTGCTGATAGCGGAACTCTTCCCTATTCCTGAAGTACCGATAATCGTAAAACTATCCGAACCTCCCATAATGCCGCTGTATTCCTGCTGTATAATAGCTTTGTAGTTTTGGTTTTTTTGTTGTACGGCTAACTTTGTTCCTTTTTTCTTCATAGAACGAAGCAGAGCCAGATACAGCTTACTATAAATTTCAAGTGACATTTGTGAGGGAATATAAATTCTGTACAAATCTGACAGCGCCATAAGCCTTATAGGAACATCAGCGGTACAAATTTCAAGACTATACTCCGGTAATACCTCTAATGCTTCTGTCAATTCATTTCCTGATTTCATACGAGGTAAAGAATTAATAATTTCTAAAAGATTCATTATTCTTTCACCTCTTTCATATAATCCTGATGACGTTTACCCTGCTCACGTTTACGAGCATTATTTATATTTTTAATATTTACATTAATACCACTATTTACATTACAAGCAATAGTCTCAATATGTCTCGCAAGGTCAATCTGCGCCTGTATATTATCCTTTTCAGCTTCTTTTTCAATAACTTTTTGTGACGTTTGTAAACATTGTACAGAAGTCAAATCTTTATTTTTATATCTTGATTCAATAATTTTAAACTCCGTATATACTCCCTTTTCTAACAGCCATACAAAAGTTACATCTTCAGGATTATACGCAACTGTAACTTCTCCGCCTTTTAAATACCGCTCTGTATATCCATCACAGTGATAACGCATTTTATTAACCTTTAAACCATATCTGCTGAATCTTCCAATAGTTCTTGGCAATAGCGTAAGTATAAGCTTTTTAGCACTCCCATCAATTAAATTTGCTCCTATTTGGGATTTTCCCCAATTCCATATACAGCTTGCATAAGGTTTTACATTATTCTGAATCATATCTTCACTGTAAGGAAAATTTACAACTGTCCTTTGAGAGTTATAATAAATAATACAATGAATAATAATCTTCTCAAAATCAGTCATAGTTAAACAAGCGTCTTTTCTGTAGTCGTGCGCTACACGTTCCTGATAATCAGGTTCAATTACTCCCCTGCCCTTCAAATGTTTTTTGTATGTATTCTGTACTACATCAAAGAATTTCTCTACTAAGCCTTTTAACTCAGGTCTGTAAGAAGGGAGATTAATAACTTTAATTCCTAATTCTGTAATCTGTTCAAAATTCTCTGACTTATATTCTGAACCCATATCCGTAACCAGCACAGCAGGAAGCTTGTCACAGTCCCAATCATCAGGTCTTACAGATATACCAAACTGTTTACACCAATTAACTTTATCAGCAATAATATTCAGCATAAGTCCTCTGAGGCTGTATACGCCGCCCTCCCAGGACAAATGATAACCACAGCATAAACCACTGTAAGCGTCAATACACGCTGTCAGAATAGGTCTTCCTACAAGATTACCCATATCATTAACAAGGTAAATATCACATATAGTAGCGTCAAGCATTCCAACACCAACGGCAGAAGCAAACTCCTGTACTCCCTCGCCGATAAGAGGTCTGTTGTTTCTCTGATAATTCTTTAAACCATTTCTGGAAATATAAAAATTCTGCATTTTCTTTGTCTTACGATAAAAGTAACGAAACTGATAGAAAGATGGATATTCTCTCTCTAACTCTCCTGTGGCATTACAATACTTTTCTTTCAGCATCATAGTGTATGCAGTAGTAAGAGATTGTTTTGCTGTGGTATAAAAAAACTTATTTAATGCCCAACGCATATTCTTTTCATCTTCTGTAAGTTCCACGTTATCATTCTGATGTTTCTTTGGAGCAAGAGCCGCAATGTCCATATAGACCAGATACAAGCACAGATAGTTTCTAATAGTTTGCTTGGATATTTCGTGTTCTGTAGATATAGAGCGAATAATTTGAGAACGCTTTTTATCATCAGCTATAAAAGGAAGAATAGGAGCAATCAGAGTATAACGTTTATACATAACTTTCTTTTGGTCAGCATCCAAAGTATTTACAGAATATAACTCAAAACCTGTAACTTGTATTAATTCTTCAACAGAACAACAAGAAAAAGAATCAACGTTAGAAGACTGCACCCATACGGGCATAGTCTTCTTAATGCAGTCAATAATCAGTATTCTATCTTGTTGAATTTCTAAAACTCTGACAATATCTTTATCATTCTTTAGGAGGTCATACCTTTTCATCAATAACCAACCCCCAATCCATAACACCATGTTTCAGCCAGTACTCCCTTGAAATATCCAACAATTTGACAGTAAGTGGTTTCATTAAAAGTTTACGGTATACACATTCACGTACCATAAAATCTCCATCTGTTTTAGTACATACAAAATCAGATGTGTACTCTGACCCGTCCAATAAGACATTACACTTTATTTCCTTAATATCATCATTTTCTTGCAGAATATCAGCATACGCATATTGGAGTGGGTCATATGTCCTGCATACTTCGGAACATTTGGAAATAACTCGTTTTTCACAACGACCTTTAAAGTTTTTCTTTCTCATTCCTCAAAGCCTCCATATTACGGAACATTTCACCACTTTGATTTTATCTTCCCTAAAAATATCTCCCCAAAATAAAATTTATGTTTTTGGGAAAACTCCCAGAAATAAATTTAACATTAACGTTTTTGGGAAAATTCCCAGAAATAAATTTAACATTAATGTTTTTGGGAAAACTCCCAAAAATGAATTTAACGTTTTTGGGGAAATCCCCAAAAATAATAAAATTGATGTTTTTAGGGAATTTATAACAGCGTTTTTGGGAAAACAGAAATTTTGATATTTGTCTCAAACTCCCATTTAAAGCGGACTTTCAAACAATTTTAAAATTTTATATTTTTCCCAAAAATACAAAATCAAAATATCACCATGTCCCAGGGCATTTATATTTATTCTGTTTTGGGGCAAAATCGTCTATTCTGTAAACGACCTGCCCTGACCCATGGTGTTTGTTATTTTTTTAGCGGTTAAATGTTCCAAAACTCTGTATTTACGCAAGGTTGAGGAGGTTTGTAAAACCAAAAAATGACCTCAGAAGAGGTCATTTTACTATGGCACAGGGAATATGTTTGCTTGCCCTAAATCAGAATAAATATAAATGCCCTGGGACAGCTCCGACTATTCGAACTCTATTGTAGAAGGTGGTTTACTAGTTATATCATAAACAACTCTATTCACACCATATACTTCATTAACCATTCTAACGCTTATCTTTTCAAGAATATCATAAGGAATTCTCGCCCAGTCAGCAGTCATAGCGTCAAGGCTTGTAACAGCTCTTAGAGCGATAGTATAACTGTAAGTTCTCTCATCACCCATAACTCCCACGGAGCGAAGACCCGTGAGAACAGTAAAATACTGCCATATTTCTCTATCAAGTCCAGCCTTAGCGATTTCATCTCTAAAGACAAAATCTGTTTGCCTTAAAATATCAAGCTTTTCTTTAGTAATATCACCAATAATTCTAATAGCAAGCCCCGGACCAGGAAATGGTTGTCTGTGCACAAGAAAATCAGGTATACCAAGAGCGGTGCCAACCTTACGAACCTCATCTTTAAATAAATCTCTTAATGGCTCAACAATTTCCTCAAAATCAATAACATCAGGAAGTCCGCCAACATTATGGTGGCTTTTAATAACAGCTGAATTTTTAGTACCGCTTTCGATGACATCAGGATAAATAGTACCTTGAACAAGATAATCAACATGTCCTATTTTTTTTGCTTCTTCCTCAAATACGCGAATAAATTCTTCCCCAATAATTTTCCTTTTAGTTTCAGGGTCAGAAATTCCATCAAGTTTTCCTAAAAATCTATCCTCGGCGTTAACACGAATAAGATTCATATCGTATTGCTTTCTGAATATTTCCTCAACCTCATCACCTTCGTTAAGTCTTAGTAAACCGTGATCAACAAAAACACAAGTAAGTTGCTTCCCAACAGCTTTATGTACTATTACCGCCGCGACAGAAGAATCAACTCCGCCGGATAAAGCACAAAGAACTTTTTTATCACCGATTTTTTCTTTAATGGATTTAACCATTTCATTTGCTATATCGGTCATAATCCAATCGCCTTTACATTTGCACACCTTATAAAGAAAGTTATCAATAATTTTATTACCCTCTTCTGTATGTACTACCTCCGGATGAAATTGTACACCAAATAATTTTCTCTCAGTGTTACAAAAAGCCGCCGTAGGACAAGTTTTTGTAGTTCCGATAACCTCAAAACTATCAGGAGCTTTTGTAACAAAATAAGTATGGCTCATCCAGCAAATACTATCTTTTTTAACGTTGTCAAACAGTATATTATTTGTATCAACAGTTAATTCAGCCTTGCCATATTCTTTCTGTTCGGCTTTACCTACTTGACCTCCCATTAAATATCCCATAAGCTGACAACCATAACATATTCCAAGTACAGGTACACCAAGTTCAAAAATTTCTTTATCAACAACAGGAGCGTTATCTTCCGTAACAACACTCGGTCCACCTGTAAAAATAATACCTTTTGGTTGTTTGCTTTTTATTTTCTCTATAGGCGTATCATAAGATAAAACTTCACAGTAAACATTTAAATCTCGTACTCGCCTAGCGATAAGCTGATTATATTGCCCTCCAAAATCTAATACAACAATAAGTTCGTGTTTCATAAAAAACCTCCAAAATAAATTTATGTAAAACTATATTTTAATGTTATAAAAATATGTGAATACAAATTTTATTTATAAAAACATTATAATTATAAAAATTATATGTATCGACAAAATCATTTCCTTATAAATAATTTTTTCGGCGTCATATACATAAGCATTCCTTTAAGAAGCTTCTCGTTAGGCTCAATAATAACTTTAACTTTCTCTTTATTATAATAAGTTATAAACATATAAGTATTTCCATATACCTCCCCGCTTGAAAAATCTTTAATCGGAAGAGCGGAATAACCTGATAAATGTTCTGTATCATCAATATGAGCCATAACAATAAACTCTGAAACCTGAGCAGAAAAAATATTTTTTCTCTTTGACTTGTTATAAATACAGTCAATATCTAAAATTCCATTAGTATATAAATACTCATACTCAATATTAAGCTTTTTAAAAAAATAATTCGCGATAACCGCCACAATAATAATAAGCGGAGAAGCGTTTATGGGGCCTCCAAAAAGCTGAGGAATCGATAAAATCATAGAAACCGCACAAGCGATAATTACGATAATAAATTTTTTAACTCTGTCCTTTTTTGTTTCCTCTTTCTCAACAATTTGTTCAACATATAGATCTTCCATATATAAAAATCCTCCAAAATATTATACGGGATTCTCTTCCATATTATCTGTTTTTTCTTGTTCAGCGTTAAAACCTGTTTTTAAGTTAAACTTTGAAAGAATCCCCGGAACCATATTGAGTAATTTATCAACACTTCCTGTATTTCTAACATTTACAAGTTGAACTGTTCCATTTTGAATTACTAAAATAGCTGATGGAGCGATTTTAGCGCCAAGACCACCTAAATTTTTCCCTTTGCTGTCTTTTTCTCCTTTATTACCTGAAGCACCAGCCCCAACACCAAAAGAAACATCAATAAGAGGAAGCATAGTAATATCCCCAACTGTAATAGGGTCTCCCACAACCGTTTTCGTTGAAATAAAATTTTCCATTTTAGAAAATAAAGAATCTAAATTTGAATTAAAAGCATCACCCATAAAATTCAACCCTTTCTGTTTTTAATTAATTTCCAAACAGGCGCTTTAAATATATATCTTAAAGTAGGAATACAGATTTTAAATACATTTGTTCTTCCCTTCATCTCCATGTTGCCTTGAAAAACCTCGTTTTCAAAATCACCGAAAAAACAAATCGAAAAAGGTAAAAGCTCAGAAATAATCGCCATAAGTCCAATAAATTTTCCCGTACTTGACGGATCGTCAAATCCAACAAGCAAGTCGGCTTTAAATTTTTTAGGTTTAACCGCTAAAAATAATTCTTTTATAAAATTAAAAGTATATCGTATAATTTTATCCTTTTCAGGATAATTTTTCAAGTGTAAAAATCTATTATAAATATTTTTAACAGTAAAAAAAATATTATTCAGTTTTTTACCGCCATAATAATTTTTTTCTTTTTTTAATTCACTGTTTTTTAAATCTTTTTCGTCATCAAAAATTTTTTCATCCGAAAATTCTTTATTTTCATCATATTTATTACAGTTTTTTTCATCAAAAATATTTTTATTAAATTTATCATCATACTTAATTTTATCTTGTTTTGCCTTAAAATTTCCTCCATTAAAAAACTTAAAAAACAAAATCTTAATATATCTTTTATTAATATCCTCATCAATAGAAAAAACAAATTTTATAATTTTAATAAAACTTACTCTAATCCTAACGCAAACTCTCTCTTTTTTTTCGATAAAAACATAATATCTGATTCCGCCAAATAATAAAACAAGAAGCAAAAAAATTAAAGCTATAATCAAAAAAATTAAGGCTATCCCTATAAATTTTAAAATAATCAATAAAATATACAGCCACTCCATATATTCACTCCGCTTCACTTGATTTAAATTTTTATAAACACAGCGTATCTAAAAACTTAAATAAATTTGGTTTTGAGGAAACGCCGCTTTGTTTAAATTGTACTAAAGTTTAAGCAAAATGACATTTCCCGCCACCAATTCAAAATATTTTTAAATATGTCAGATCTTTTATTAATTATTTAATATCAATATACTCAAAGTCAGCGAAACCATCGCTTTCTTTTCCTTTGTTATTCATACAGAATAAACCAATTCTGCCGCCTACCCAGCTTTTTCTGGATACAATATATTCTACCCTTTCCCCAAGCTTTTCATACTTAACGCCGTCAAAACTATAATAAAAATCAGTTTGAGCGTTATATTCCATAACAGCCTTAAAATAAATCTCAGAAATATTCTCAATTTCTTTTGTTCCCGTAACCTTTTCTTTATGCTCAGGATAACTGTGTTCATAATTTGTCTGTTTAATAATAAACTTACCGTTACAATTCTCAACCCTGATACAATAATAATTTCCGCCTGTAACAGTAAGACCAGCCGTGTCGCCATCCTCTAAAAGATTTAATTTAACTTTTGTAACAGCCTCAAAATTAGGAGCCTGAATAAGTTGTGAGAGAAGATTCGCCGCCTCAGAGACAAATCCCTCTCCTCCGTCCTCATCTGTAACAGGCATAGCGAATAACTTAAGTGAGTTATTTACAAGCTCATAGAATTTTTTATTTTCATGAGCCTGCCATTGCCACTGAAGACCAAGTTCTTTTCCGCTAAAATCATCGGAAGTATCCGGCGTGCTAATTTCCGCTTTACAATTTACGTTAGGCTTTTTATATTCGAGAACAGGCTCGCCCACAAAGTCATTATTTGTATCAACTCCAATAAGAGGCCAGCCATCAACCCATTTAGCTGGCTGTAAATGAGCGACACGGCCATAGGCGTTTATGTCCTGAAAATGTATAAACCAACTTTCTCCATTTTCCAGATCAACAAGTCCGCCCTGGTGAGGTCCGTTAATAGGAGAATCTCCTTGATGCATAATAATTTTATGCTCATAAGGTCCATAAATATTTTTGGAACGAGCCGCCATCTGCCACCCTGTTCTTACTCCACCCGCAGGAGCAAGTATATAATATAAACCATCTTTTTTGTAAAATTTAG
>CAJTVH010000039.1 GCA_910579745.1 uncultured Clostridia bacterium
TCGGTGGAAGTAAGGACAAGTTTTGAATATTCTTCCCTTGCTTCTTTTTTTGTCTTAAAGACAGTTCAGTATTTCTGTATCTGGTTGCCTGTTATCTGATTGTAGCCTAAGTTTGCTCTAAAATAATAAGTTCCGCTATCTGCTTTCTTAATTGGGTCTTTTGCCATGATCTCACTCATTATATAGATGTGCAAGAAGTACATTCACCTGCCCGTCTTGAAATCTGATACCCGATAATTCTTCCACGGCTTGCCTCGGTACCTGGTCTAATTTCCGGGACTGGTAGTATGCCTGCCCTTTGGAAATCATAAGTTTTTTCGCTTTTCTTATAATGTCAGCCACAGAAGAAGTCCAATAACTACATTATATTTTGTGCGGTAGATTTCACGACATACCATAAGTATGTTTCCAACTAGAAAAGCTATTACAAGATACGCAATGAGAGTGATGGGCTGTGTAAAGGAACACGGGCTTTCAGTTATAACGCCGGGGGCAGGACAAGGGAAAGAAGTATGCGGAATGGGACGCTCAACGCAAGGTGACAAGTTGGAAAGCAAAGCTGAAAGCCGTTATCGATGTTACTATTCCCAAAGCGAAAGACTTTGATGATTTTATGCGGCTCATGGAAGCGGCAGGCTATGAGATAAAGCGGGGGAAGTTCATTCCATTCCATGTGCCAGGGCAGGAATGCTTTACTACCGTTTTAAGACGCTTGGGGAAGCGTACACCGTGGAAGCCATAGGCAGGGAAATACCCATTACCGCCCGGAAAACGTGGCTTCTAAGCGTACGCAAGGGCAGAAAAAGATATGGAGGAATAACAATCTTTTAATCATCATTCCCCAGTGTTTATCCGCTGAATTTATAGCCTATACCTAACACGGTTTTTATGTAGGTGTGCGGCTCTATCTCTTTTTGCGGATTGTAAAGCACATTTTCAACGCTAGAATGACAGCTATTACTATCCATGTTCCAGACGGCTTCAAATATTTGTGCCCTTGTAAGGATAATGCCGGGAGTGGAAGCAAGGAATACAAGGGGTATTGTATTCAAGACGGGTAAGATTGATTTTTTCCGTCTTGAATTCTCCGGAGTTGGTTCTGCCTTATTTCCAGTCCTGAAAAAAATAATAGGGGAGAGGGAGTAGGCTCTATTGTTTTATAAAAAATTCATTATCAAGGATAGAGAATATCCGATTATAAATTTGTTCGCTCTTATCATCAATCTTTAAGATAATTATTGCCACATACGCCCCCACTATCTGTCTATAATACTTAGCGCTTCAATAGCAACGCTTCCTCCGCGAACAAATTCAATTCGGTTTGTATAGCATTTTTCCAATAAGGTGATTAGGTCATTATTGCGATTTTCTGTCTGCACACTTTCAATCAGTACAGTTGACGGTGTGTAATCAATGACGGAGATATTGAATATTTTTGAAATTTTAAATACCTCGTCTATATCTTGGTAAGAACAGTTATTTATTCTAACAAACATCAATTCTTTCATGTGAATAGCAATATCAGTGAAATCTATTACTTTGATTACCTCAACACTTCTGTTAAGCTGCTTTTTTATCTGTTCAAATGTCTTATCGTCACTTGTTAAACTGATTGTCATGCGGGAAATTGTTTCATCTTCGGTTGTTCCTACGGTTAAACTATTCAGATTATAAGACTTACCAGAAAACAACCCTGAAATTCTGGCAAGGACACCTATATCGTTTTCAACAAATAAACATATCCATCTTTTTTTCATAGTTAGTTATCCTCGCTTTCTAAAATCATATCGTCCAAAGAGTTGCCTGGTGGAACAATCGGCATAACATTTTCTTCCCGTTCAATAATAAATTCAATAACAGTAGGTACTTTTAATGTATTTTTTGCGGTTTTGAGCGCAGCCGCGATATCTTGCTCGTTTGTTATACGAATACTTTTTGCTCCATAACTTTCGGCTAATTTAATAAAATCGGGGGTATATTCCGGGCAATATTCCGTTGGAGAATTACAGCTACTTGAACAGCTTTTTCTGTAACGCATACAGGTACTTGAGTATTTTCTGTCAAAAAACATTTCCTGCCATTGTCTTACATTTCCTAAATAACCATTATTGAGTATGCAGATTGTTATGGGTAACTCATAGCAAATAGCAGTTGCCATTTCTTGAATATTCATCTGCATGCCACCGTCTCCAGAAATGACAATAACATCTTTTGATGGGTTTCCAATTTTAGCTCCGATTGCTGCCGGAAAACCATATCCCATAGTACCTAAGCCTCCGGAAGTCAACATTTGCTTTTTGGCATTTAATTCGAGAAATTGTGTAGCCCATAACTGATTTTGCCCTACATCTGTGGCGATAATAGCATTGTCAAAATTTTTATTTATCTCTCTTATAATTTTTTCTGGTGTCAAGCCCGTTCTTTTCATGGCGATAGGATATTGGCTTTTCCAAATGCTGATTTGTTTTAACCAATCCTCTATATCTAATGGTTGTGCTTTTTCAAGTAATGCGGAAATGGCTTTTTTGGCATCAGCAACAATCGGAATATCAACCGCTATATTTCTGGAAATAGATGCAGGGTCAATGTCAACATGAATAATTGTTGCATTGGTAGCAAAATGTCCGATTTTTCCAGTTATGCGGTCATTAAATCTCGTTCCAATAGAAAAAAGAACGTCACAATTACTAATTGCTGTATTAGACGCATAACTTCCATGTATTCCTATATTTCCAATGTATAAATTATGAGTTGTGGGAATTGCGCCTTTTCCCATAATGGTAGTAATAACGGGAACACCTGTTGTTTCTGCAAGTATTAGCATTTCAGACTGTGAATGGCTGATGTTGACACCACCGCCAATTAAAAAAACGGGTTTTTTTGCATTATTTAATATTTCTAAGGCTTTTTTTATTTGCCCTGCATGAACGGAAAGTTTAGGCTTATATCCTCTGATTTCAATTTTTTCAGGATAATCATCATTACCATATTCACGCTGAATATCTTTCGGTAAATCTATCACAACAACGCCTGGCTTACCTGTTCGGGCAATAATAAAAGCTTTCTTTATTATGGCAGCTAAATTATCACGTTTGCGAACGGTTATGGCATATTTGCAGATACTTCTTGTGATACCTACAATATCAACTTCTTGAAATGCGTCATTACCGATCAGTCTGGTAGGTACTTGCCCAGTGAAGCACACCAGAGGAACACTGTCATAATTCGCTGTTGCAATTCCTGTTACTAAATTAGTAGCCCCTGGTCCACTTGTCACTAAACATACTCCAACTTTTCCAGTAGAGCGCGCATACCCGTCAGCAGCATGGATTAATCCCTGTTCATGCCGTGGTAGAATAACGTCAATATCGTTTTCGTCATAGAGAGCATTAAACAAGTCGATTGACTGCCCGCCCGGATAAGCAAATAATGTGTTTACTTGTTCCGCTTTGAGAGCTTTTACAAATAATTCCGCACCTGTAATCAACATAATATTCCTCCTTGTATGCGTGTGCTTGCGTGCATAATTTTTTATTATAAAATGGCACTGAAAATCAGTACCATTTTTTTACTTAGAAAATTCCTTTTACAAATACTGATACACTATTTTTAATAAATTCTTCTTGTTCAACTTTAGTAAGCTCTTGATTAAAAGACGCTTTCAAAAAGGTATAGCCGAATGTTGATGAAAATATAGTCATAGCCAAACTTTCAAAGTCCATACTAGATATTTTGTTCAACTGTTCCATTTTTTCAAAGTATTCAATTAAGAAAGATATAAATGTCTGCGGTATTTTCATAATCATTGTTGCGGTTTCATCATAAAGCTGTGGTGCTCTCAATCCGATAGACAATTTTACAAAATCTGGTGTAATTCGATTCATATATGTTGTCATAAACATTTCTAAATCTGGTTGTAGCTCCCATACTATGTTTTGGAAAATTTCTGGGGAAATATTAGCACGCCATTTTTCTTGTGCAATTCCATTTAATACAATGTCCTTTTTATTTTTGAATTTTCGGAATAGAGTACATTCGTTTACTCCTGCTAAATGTGCTATATCTTTTGTTGTAGTTGCAACATAGCCTTTATCACGGACTAAAGACATGGTTGCGTCAATAATCTTTTGACTTGTATCGTCCATTTCCCACCTCCATGCAAGTACTTGCAATAATTATATATAACTTTTGAGGAAATGTCAATAAAATTTATTTGGTTGGCCTCAACTATGCCGCCGTCAAATCCCACCCGGCGTAGGCGGGTTCCTGTTTCTTTGTCAGTTCCGAAATGCGTCCTTTTATCCGGCGTATCTCTGCGTTGCTGTTGGATAAAGCTCATGAGGGGTAGGGCTTATTCTGTATGTGACACTGTGATGACCTTTCCTATTTTATTGCTTCAATACATTCAGCGGAAAGGTTGGGGCAGCTGTCAAGGGTCTTGCGCTTGCTATTGAGCTGATGAACAAGTATCAAGACAGAAAGAATAGAAAAGTCGTCACAGCTTCAGGACTTGGAGCAGCAGATAAGGAAAATCAGGCGGTACAAAATAATGTTTAGGAATGTGTAAACCTTATTAGACAGTACAGCAATGTTGAAACCCAAACCCTTGATAGAGAAACTCTTCTTCGATTAATTGACAAAATCCAAATAGGAGAGCAGAAAAATTATAAATGGCCAAAAAGAACGTAAAATTAAAATTCGCTACAAATTTGTAGGATTTGTTAGAGCGTATCTGAAAACTAAAATACGCGCGAAAAATTATAAAAAATAAAACGAAACCGAAAGGCTTTTCTGTTTAATTGAACTGTTTTCGTTTATTTTTTAATAGTTTTTTGGATATTTCGCATATATAACTTATAGCTTATGATAGTTTTCAGATATGTCCTAGATAAAATTTCACTACTTAACAAAAACATTTCATTAGAAATATTACGCAAGGGTGCAAAATCGTTGTCGCCCTGTGCGATGTCATTAATAGAACTAAAACAAACGTTTTTCTGTGGAAAGATTATTTCCGTGTATATTCCCATTTGCAGATAAATTCGCCTAAGCGTTTACACAAGCTCCGCTTTAATGTCGGCAAGCGTGAACTAAAAGCCAGGCTTTTGGAAATTCGCCATGAAATAACTATCGTCCGTGTACCATTCCAGATTGCTGAAGCCGTTCAGTTTTGCGTAGTTTTCAAGGATTTGCTTCTGGTTGCTTATGGAATTGGCTTCCACGGAAAGTTTGTCTTTGTGTGACAATTTCCGATATAGGGAGGTAATAAGTTTTTGGGTGGTCTGTCTTAACATAATCTCCTTCGTTTCCGACAGCCAGCCCCTCTATTCCGTAGGTTTATTATACCACGTGGGGGCTGCTGTCTGCAAAGTCCTTTTTACCGTTTTACAGACTGTAAAAATCATAATTATTCTTCTTATTTTGTCACAACATGAAATGGTTGAATAATTTATTACTTCATGCTATAATGCCTAAAGCGTTACCAGGGGCGATAACGTGGGATTTTGTCTGCAATTCATTGAAGGAGGTACAGGCATGAGGTTTGAAAAAATTGATTCCGGCAATAGAATAGTTGCTGTTGTTTCAAGCGAAAATAAAGTGATTACTGATGTCAATTCTGCGCTTGATTTACTTATGTCTGCCAAATATGGTGCGGGCACAAAGTATATCGTCGTGGATAAAAAGTTAGTCATTGAAGATTTCTTTGTTTTAAGCAACGGTTTGGCAGGAGAAATTCTTCAAAAATATATCAATTATGGTGGGAAAATTGCAATATACGGCGATTATTCACACTATACCAGCAAACCGCTGAAAGACTTCATCTATGAAAGCAACAAGGGGAGAGATGTATTCTTTGCTGCCACAAAAGAGGAAGCGATACAGAAGATAACTGAAAATGTTTAGCGAACAAAATCCCCGTATCGAATAGTTGCGTGTTAACACAACGCTTGGGCGGTCATACTTGTTATGAATGACCGCTTTTCCATGCCCTCTTTATGCAGTAAATGGTGGCTTATGTCCGACTGCTCTTTTCGCTTCCAGAATTTTCATTATTTTTTAAGAGAACATAAATTAATAAAAAAAATATTATCTTAATGAAAATCAGTCAGTTATATCCTAACTCTTTCATATCTAAAAATCCCTACAATGATTATATTAAATCAGTGGTGTTTTGCTATATTTTTTATGCGGGGATTTTGGATTATGATCTTAATTGATTGACAAATATATATATAAAATATATAATATGAGTTGGAATGTGCTTAAAAATTATATATAAGTTGTTAAAACGGTATAAATAATAAATTTTCTTAAACATATATATTTTTTTTTATGGAAATAGAGCTTATTTTTATGGTTTTTTTATTACATTATAATTTTTAAATACTTTTAAGGATTGTTTTGGAGCTATACGTTGAAAATTTGCGAGTTTTTGAATCTTAAAAAATATTTTTTTATATGTATGGAAGCTTAAATACACTAAAAAGTGTAATGAATAAAAAAGTGGTTTTTATAAAAACGGAAGTTTTTCTATTTATAGAAATTTATAATTTAATAAAAGTGTAGCTTTTTAATATTAAATTTGTTTTATACATTAATTTATAGAATAATTTATTTGTTATTAGGGGGGATTTTTATGAGAGATAGAAATGGTTTTGATTCTTCAAATACAAAAAATTGTAAAATTTGCGGAAAAATATTTTCTAATCCAAGAAGTGATATATGCCCAGAATGTATAGCGAGAGACGAGGAAGACTTTCAAAAAGTACGATTATTTTTAAAAGAGTTTCCTGGTTCAAAAATAGATGTGGTTGAAAAATATACAGATGTCTCAAAAAAGAAAATTTTACGGTATTTAAGACAGGAACGTCTTGAGTTGTCAGAGGGAGCAAATGATTTTTTGAAGTGCTCAAAGTGCGGAAAACCAATAACGACAGGTGTGTATTGTTCAGAGTGTTATGTGAATTTCTCAAAAGAAATAAATACTTTATTCAAAGCGGACACAGAAAAAAATGCCTCAGCTAAAATGCATATAACGTTTAACAAAAGAAAGTAGAGGAAGAGTGATTATTAATGCCTGAATCAAAATTCTCAAGTGAGTTAAAAACCGAATTGAAAAAACCTAAAATGTATGTTGTGATAATGCATAACGATGATTACACAACAATGCGATTTGTTGTTGAGGTGTTAATACAAATTTTTAATAAGTCATCGATTGAAGCCTCTGAATTAATGATGAAAATTCATACAAAGGGAAACGCCGTTATAGGCATATATACTTATGATATAGCGGTTACAAAAAAGCTTCTCGCGGATAAAATGGCTAAACAAAGGGAATTTCCTTTAAAAATAACAATAGATGAGGAATAATAATGAAATTAGACAATATAACAAATCAGATATACATTATTGCTTTTAATGAGGCTAAATTAAGAAGCCATGAATTTGTTACTCCCGAGCATTTTTTATATGCTGTTCTTTTATTCGACTCAGGAAAAGAAATATTGGAAAACAGCGGCGCTGACGCCGCTTCAGTTTTAAACGACCTTTCGGCTTTTTTTGAGAGTCACCTTGAGAAATTAAAAGAATGTGAACCGATTGAATCTTTTTCGTTTATATCTTTAATTGAGCTTGCTGATAGAAAAGCTCAAAACAGGGGTAACGGGGCAATTTCTTTAAATGATATTTTGATTTCTTTTTTTGATTTAACAGAATCTTTTTCTGTGTATATCTTAAATAAAAACGGATTGACTAAAAATTCGTTGTTAAAATATATTTCTCACGGAATTTCTAAAAATAAAGTAAAAACAGTTCTTTTAAATCCAAATGCAAATGTTCGTACTGAAAAGGAAGATGAATTTTTAAATAGATTTACAACCGAGCTTACTGAAAAAGCTCTCGCGGGAGAAATTGATCCTTTAATAGGCAGAGAAGATGTGATATTTCGTACAATTCAAGTTTTATCAAGAAGAATGAAAAATAATCCAGTTCATGTGGGGGATCCGGGTGTTGGAAAGACTTCAGTTGTTGAGGGAATCGCGTGTAAAATAGCAAAAGGAGCGGTTCCTGATATAATAAAAAATTCAAAAATTTACTATGTAGATATAGGCTCTCTTGTCGCCGGAACTAAGTATAGAGGTGATTTTGAGGAGAGGTTTTTAAAATTGATTGAGATAATCTCAAAAGACGAAAGTCCTATAATTTATATTGATGAAATTCATACTATAATAGGAACGGGAAGTGTTTCAGGTTCATTAGACGCGGCGGGTCTTTTGAAACCTTATCTTTTAAAAGGAAATTTGAAAATAATAGGTTCCACAACTTATGATGAATATAAAAAGTATTTTGAAAAAGACAGAGCGCTGTCGAGACGATTTCAAAAAATTGAAATACTGGAACCGACTATTTCAGAATGTATCAATATATTAAACGGAATAAAGCAGAAATATGAAAAGTATCATAACGTTAGGTATTCTCAGAATACAATAGAACTCGCGTGTACTCTTTCGGCTAAATATATAAAAGATAAATACTTGCCGGATAAGGCTATTGACGTAATTGATGAGGCTGGAGCTTATGTAAGGCTTTCCGCTAAGGACAACTCTGTTATTAAAGTAAAGGATTCTGTTATTAAAAAAATCATATCAATGATTTCTAAAATTCCTGTTGAGAATTTAACTTTAAGTGATATTTCCAAATTGAGAAATCTTGATACGGTATTAAAGAAGGAAATTTTTGGACAGGATGATGCTGTTGAAAGCGTTGTGAACACGGTGAAGTTCGCTAAATCAGGTTTGAGAAATGAAGAAAAACCGATTGCCTCATTGATGTTTGTAGGACCGACAGGTGTCGGGAAAACCGAAATATCCAAAAGATTAGCTAAACATTTGGGAATTGAGTTAATTCGTTTTGATATGAGTGAATATCAGGAAAAACATTCCGTTTCAAGTTTAATCGGAGCTCCTCCTGGATATGTTGGTTATGACGAGGGAGGAGTGTTGACGGATTTAGTGAATAAAACCCCGCATTGCGTACTACTTCTTGATGAAATAGAAAAAGCTCATAAAGATATTTTGAATGTACTTCTTCAAGTTATGGATTATGGGACTCTTACGGACAATGCGGGAAAGAAAACAAATTTCAGAAATGTTATTTTAATTATGACGTCAAACGCGGGAGCGTCTCAAATAAATAAAAATTATATAGGCTTTGATAATAAAAAATATTCATCGGACGCTATAAAATATGAGCTAAAAAATATGTTTTCCCCTGAATTCATAAACAGAATTGATGAAGTAGTAATTTTTAATGGACTTAATAAAGAGACGTCTGAAATGATAGTTAAAAAATCAATAAGTGATTTGAACTATCAACTTAAATCCAAAAATATTAAGTTGACATTAACTAAAAAAGCGTATAGTTATATTACTAATAAAGGATTTTCGGAAGAATATGGAGCGAGAGAAATAAATCGTATAATTGACAAGGAGCTAAAAAAGCTTCTGGTCAATGAGTTGATTTTTGGAAAACTTAATAAAGGCGGGAACGTGACAGTTGACTTTTTATCAGGGGAATTGAAAATATCTAAAATATTATCGCTGAAATAGGCGTTTTTTTGAGAATAAAAGTACGCATAAAAAATTATAAAAATAATTTTAAATATGTTTATTTTATTTTTTGTGGTTTTAGAGATTTTTTAATTGAAAAAGCTAATTATAATTTTTTGAAACTTATTATTTATACTATTTTAACAACTAATATATTTTTTAAGCACACATTATTGTATAGATTTTTAGTAATATTAAATCTGTTCCATAATTAAACAATAATGATTTACAAAAGATTTTTTTTGTTAGGTAAAGTCTGATTTTTACGGTGATATTTATAAAGTATCTCAAAAAAATCAGGCAAAGTCTAACGAAAAGATTTATCAAGTAACTTTGGTTAGATTATGTTGTAGGTCAATTGTTGAAAATTTATATATTTTTAGTAATTAACATGTGTTTTTATTATATGATATAAATTACTTTGATACAAGTATTGTAAAAAATTTTGCGTATTTTTTTTAAATTTGTATTTACTATTTTAAATAAAATTGTTATAATGTAAATATAAAATATTTTGCTTTGAATTTTTAGGCAATAATATTTATTCCAAAAGCGGGTTTCCGCAATAACATATTTTTTATTAAGGGGGAATTTTTAAATGTCTAAGGTTATGAAAACCATGGACGGTAACCAAGCTGCCGCAGAAATTTCTTATGCTTTCACAGAGGTTGCCGGAATCTATCCTATTACTCCGTCATCTCCAATGGCTGAACATGTTGATGAATGGGCCGCTAAAGGAAAGAAAAATCTTTTTGGACAAACTGTAAGAGTTGTTGAGATGCAGTCAGAAGCGGGAGCTGCTGGTACTGTACACGGCTCTTTATCAGCGGGTGCTTTAACAACTACATATACAGCTTCACAAGGTTTGCTTCTTATGATACCTAATATGTATAAAATCGCGGGTGAGTTACTTCCTTGCGTTCTTCATGTCAGCGCTCGTTGTATAGCCAGCCACGCTCTTAATATTTTTGGAGATCATTCAGATGTTATGGCTTGCCGTCAAACTGGATTTGCTATGCTGGCTTCTTCAAACGTTCAGGAAGTTATGGATTTAGGTGCCGTTTCTCATCTTTCAACAATAAAATCAAGGGTTCCTTTCCTCCATTTCTTTGATGGGTTCCGTACTTCTCATGAAATTCAGAAAATTGAGGTTCTTGACTATGAAGACCTTAAAAAAATTGTTGACTGGGATGCTATAAACTCATTTAAGAAAAACGCTCTTAATCCCGAACATCCTGTTACAAGAGGTACTTGCCAGGGTTATGATATATTTTTCCAGGCTCGTGAGGCTTGTAATCCATTTTATGATGAGGTTCCCGGTGTTGTTGAAAATTATATGAACGAAATCAGCAAGCTTACGGGAAGAGACTATAAATTATTCAATTATTATGGAGCTCCGGACGCCGATAGAGTTATTGTGGCTATGGGTTCGGTTTGTGACGCTATTACGGAGACTATTGATTACTTAAACGCGAAAGGTGAAAAAGTTGGTCTTGTAAACGTTCATTTATTTAGACCTTTTGTTCAGGACAAATTCTTGGAAGCTATTCCTGCCACAGCTAAGAAAATCGCTGTTCTTGACAGAACTAAAGAACCGGGTTCTTTGGGCGAGCCTTTATATCAAGATGTATGTACAGCGTTCTATAATAAAAAAGATCAGCGCGTAATTGTCGGAGGACGCTACGGTCTTGGTTCAAAAGACACTACGCCAGCTAATATTGTCGCTGTTTATGAGAATCTTAATACTCCTGAACCAAAAAATGGATTTACAATTGGTATCGTGGATGATGTAACGAATCTTTCTCTTCCTACAGGTGATGAAATCGACGTTACTCCTGAAGGTACTATAAGCTGTAAGTTCTGGGGTCTTGGCT
Organism: uncultured Clostridia bacterium; assembly: GCA_910579745.1. Lineage (GTDB taxonomy): Bacteria > Bacillota > Clostridia > Lachnospirales > CAG-274 > MGBC114079. Next base: position 11,483 of record CAJTVH010000039.1, read on the forward strand.
CGGACGGTACTGTCGGCGCTAATAAAAACTCTATCAAAATTATCGGAGACCATACAGATATGTACGCTCAGGCGTATTTTGCTTATGACTCTAAAAAATCAGGCGGCGTTACGACTTCTCATCTTCGTTTTGGTAAAAATCCAATTCGTTCACCTTATCTTGTTAAAACCGCTGATTTTGTGGCGTGTCATCAGCAGGCTTATCTGGCTAAATATGACATTGTTTCCGATCTTAAAGATGGCGGAAATTTCCTTTTGAATTGTCAGTGGTCACAGGAAGAGCTTGACACTCATCTTCCGGCAAGCGTAAAGAAATATATCGCTGAACATAAAATTAATCTTTATACTATAAACGCTGTTCAAATAGCTAAGGAAATTGGTCTTGGAGGTCGTTTTAACGCTGTATTACAGGCTGCTTTCTTTAAAATAGCTAATATTATTCCTATTGATGACGCGATTAAATATATGAAAGAGGCAATTGTAAAATCTTACGGTAAAAAAGGCGAGAAAGTTGTTAATATGAACTATGCCGCTGTTGACCAGGGCGTACAGCACGTAGTTAAAATTGACGTTCCCGCTTCATGGGCTTCAGCTGTTGATACAGATGAGGCTGCGGCAACTTCTGATAGACCGGAATTTATTAAAAATGTTGTTGATCCTATAAATGCTCAAAAAGGTGACGAACTTCCTGTTTCGGCGTTTAAAGGTATTGAGGATGGTACATTGCAGCCAGGTACTTCCGCTTATGAAAAACGAGGCGTCGCTATTAATGTTCCAAGCTGGAACGTAGATTCATGTATTCAATGTAATCAGTGTGCTTTTGTTTGCCCGCATGCCGCTATAAGACCTGTTCTTCTTACGGCTGATGAGGCTTCAAACGCTCCTGAGGGATTTGCCACCAAAGCTGGTATGAAAGGCTATGAGCAATATCAATTTAGAATTCAAGTTGACGTTATGGACTGTACGGGCTGTGGAAACTGCGCTCAGTCTTGTCCAGCCAACGCTAAAGCTGAAACTCTTGTTATGAAACCTCTTGAAAGCCAACTTGAGCAAGTTCCCAATTGGGATTATGCCATGACTTTGTCATATAAAGAAAATCCTATTGGCAAGACTACAGTTAAAGGAAGTCAATTCGAGCAACCTCTTCTTGAGTTCTCTGGTTCTTGCGCTGGTTGTGCCGAGACAGCTTACGCTAAGCTTATCACTCAGTTATTTGGAGATAGGATGTATGTAGCTAACGCTACGGGTTGTTCCTCAATTTGGGGTGCTTCCGCTCCCGCGACACCTTATACCACAAATCATAAGGGTCAAGGTCCGGCGTGGTCAAACTCATTATTTGAGGACAACGCTGAGTTTGGTCTTGGTATGTATACAGCTGTTAAACAACAAAGAGAGCTTTTAAAGGAAAATGTCGAAGCGCTTATGGCCGCGGCTAATTCAGATGATGTTAAAAAAGCTTGTCAAGGCTGGATTGATACAATGTTTGACGGGGAGAAGTCAAAAGCTTCATCCGCTAAACTTATTGAGGTTATTTCAGCTTGTGACTGTGATAATGAGAATAAGAAATTTATTCTTAACAATAAAGAACATCTTGTTAAAAAGTCTCAATGGATTTTTGGAGGAGACGGTTGGTCATACGATATTGGTTTCGGAGGTGTGGATCACGTTCTTGCTTCAGGTGAAGATGTAAATATTTTCGTATTTGATACAGAGGTTTACTCAAATACAGGTGGACAGGCTTCAAAAGCTACTCCAGCGGCCGCTGTCGCTAAATTCGCGGCGTCAGGCAAAAAGGTTCGCAAAAAAGACCTTGGTATGATTGCTAAGAGTTATGGGTATGTATATGTTGCGCAGGTAGCTATGGGAGCTGATAAAAATCAGTTGTTAAAGGCGGTTCTTGAGGCGGAAGCTTATAACGGACCTTCATTGATTATCGCTTATTCACCATGTATTAATCATGGTATTAACATGATGAATTCTCAGCTTGAGGCTAAAAAGGCTGTTGAATGTGGTTATTGGCAGTTATACAGATATAATCCTGAAACGGAAGAGTTTTCATTGGATTCAAAAGAACCTACGGGTGACTTTAAAGAATTTATTCAAGGTGAAGTTCGTTATACATCACTTAAGAGAGCGTTCCCAGAAACGGCGGATGAGTTATTTGATAAATGTGCCGAGGACGCTAAGAGAAGACTTGAGGGTTATAAAAAATTAGCCGGAAAGTAGTAAATTAAAAATATAAGTTATTTTATGATTTATAAACGGATGGGAGGCTATTATTTTAGTCTCCTATTTGTTTGAATTCTCGTAAATAAAAAATCAATCTAAATTATGTAATATCTGTTAATTTAGATTGATTTTTTATTTTATTTGTATGTATATGAAGTGTATATTTTTAGACAACTGAAAATTAAAAAGTTTTAATAAAGAGTTTTTTTAAATTAATTTGAAAATAAATGTTAAACAAAAATATAGAATCGGTTGATGTAATATGTAAATAGGCAAAGAATGTTTCCCCAAAAATTCTATAACTTTAATTTTTTTAGAAGTTAAACAGTTTAATTTATCCATCTCTTTTACTTTAAAGTAAATAAAATATCCTGTAAGAAACAAGAAAAACCATGGAATTAGCGGAAAATAATCTGTAGAATGAAATTCCGGATTTGGAAAACCGAAATACGCTGTCAGAAAGTTATTATATAAAAAATCAGGCAAATCAAAAATTCTTACTTGAAAAAAGCTAATATACCCTTTTTTTGCGTTTATTGATAATAAAAACAAAAGAAGACTAAGAAAGATACCTGTTGAAGAGTGAATTTTTAAAAGTAGTTTTTCTAAAGGTATCATTAACAACATACAGGAACCAAGCATTGTTAAAATACCAAAAATAATTTTTTGAGAAGGTAGAACTATAACGGTAGTTCCTGTTATAATAAGTCCCGATATAAATACTATGATACCTCTTTTTAACTTTTTTCTTCCAAAATTCCAGCAAAAACCAGAAAGTAAAATAAAGCTTATACATATACTTTGCTGCCATACATATGCCCATATAGAATGAAACCATTTTAAATCAGCGTTAAATAGATAAACTAAGTCCCAGATAGTATGATATAATATCATACTAATAATGGAAATTCCCCGTGCGCAATCCAATATTGAGTATCTCATAAATTATCTCCTGATAACTATATTAATTTAAGTAAACTATGCGGTTAAAGATGAGTAAATAAATTTAAATTATAAATAATATTTTTTTATAAAAGCAAATTTTTTACTACTTATCATTTTATATTATATATATTTTTTGTCAAGATAAATTTTGGCTTATAGTAATTTTAAACTATTGAATTGTTTGTATAATCAATTAAGATATATAAAAAGCTATAGTAATAAGCGGTATAATATTTAATAACCATAAAAATAGAGATAATAAAAATTAAAAAAATATCAGGTTTTGTTTTATGTAAAAAAATGGAGTGGAGCAGATAGTTAAGCAAAAAAGTTATTTGAGAAAGTAAAAATATTTTGAGGAAATATATCAGATATAAATCTATATATAAAAAGCGTAAAGAATTGAAAAAAGCGCTTAAAATAATAGAATTAAAAAATTTATTGAAAAAGCGAATAAAAGTTTTATTTTTTATAATGTCACTTATTTTATAATAATAAAAAATAATTTTTTTGAGGAGAATATAAAATTATGAGAAAAACTCTTATTGTAGTTGATATGCAAAATGATTTTGTTTATGGTCCTTTAAGTACAGATGAATCCAAATTAATTGTTAGAAATGTAAAAAATAAAATTTATAAATATAATGAACAGGGTGATTGGATTATTTTTACAAGGGATACGCATTATGATGATTACTTGAGTACAAATGAAGGTAAAAAACTTCCGATTTCTCATTGTATTAAAAATACTTATGGCTGGAAAATTGCGGAAGGTTTAGAAGTTGAAAATTGTATATATATTAATAAGTCTACTTTTGGATGGATATATTGGAGAGAAACTTTTGGAAAATACAATATAAGGTCTGAAGAAATTGAACTTATAGGTCTTTGTACAGATATTTGCGTAGTGTCTAACGCTATTATCTTAAAAGCGTCATTTCCAAATGCCGAAATTACTGTAGATGTGAGTTGCTGTGCTGGTGTGACACCTGAAACACATAAAGCAGCTCTTGAAACTATGAAAGTGTGCCAAATTAATATAATAGGAGAATAAAATTTTAATAAATAATTAAAATATTGAAAAGAATTATATAGAAAATATTAAAGCTCATATTTTAGAATTAAAATGTAGCTTCGATGTGGATTTAATTTATTTATAAATATAATTATAGAGTTACTGATTTATACCTATGAAAAACAATGGTGTAATGGTTTTGAGAAAAAGCTTTATGGTGTGTCTCGTATTTAAACATAGCCAGTTTGTTAGTTATGAAAAATAAATTGTGTAACTGTGATTTTTTTAAAATTTATATATTAAAGAAACATAGCAGCTTTATACCACTAACTTTCATATATATTTTTGATTCTTTTATAATAGTTTCAATTGTCATCATTTATATCTTTTTTAGAATGCCTTTTCTTGTTAGAGCGTATCTGAAAACTAAAATACGCTCTAAAAATTATAAAAAATAAAACGAAACAGAAAGGCTTTTCTGTTTAATTGAACCGTTTTCGTTTATTTTTTAATAATTTTTTGGATATTTCGCGTATATAACTGATAGTTTATGATAGTTTTCAGATACGCCTTAGTATTTCATCAAGTGTAAGTAAATACAATCAATTTTATAATTTCAGGAAAATTTAAAAATTTTACTTGCAATGACTTATCTTGTATGTTATAATAAACATTGTGTAAAAATCCTATGTTCAGAATTTGGTATCTCCGACCCATTCTTAGCATAAGGGGATTTATATTAATTTTATATTTTGGAGGATTTAAAAATGATTATTGACAAAAAGGCGATTGTGGCTAAATACGGCAGAAATGAAGCTGATACAGGGTCTCCGGAGGTTCAGGTGGCATTGCTTACCGCAAGGATTAACCATTTGACGGAGCATCTTAAAGAGCACAAAAAGGATCACCATTCAAGAAGAGGTCTTTTAAAAATGGTTGGTCAAAGAAAGGGTCTTTTGAATTATATTAAAGCAAAAGATATTGTTAAGTATCGTGAGCTTATCAGCGAATTAGGATTAAGAAAATAATTGTTCGGAAATTTCCTTAAGATTGAGCGGTTAAGCCGTTCAATCTTTTTTATGTACACGAGTACGGAAAGGGAATTTATATGCGGAATTTCTTTACACACGGCATAGCGAAAGGAACGCTAAAAAATGTTTCCTAATTTGTTATGCGTAAAGAGGCGCTTATAGACAAAAAGACCATTTTAAGTTAATTTGGGATGGTGCCTCTTTATTTGTTATTTTTTGAATTTTTATTTTGAAAGGGGAAAAATATGTATAAAACATATTCCATGGATTTATCGGGCCGCGAATTATCCGTTGAAATCGGTAGAGTCGCGGAACTCGCTAATGGGGCAGCTATTATTCGTTATGGAGACACGGTTGTTTTAGTCGCTGTTACCGCTTCTGAAAAACCAAGACAAGGGATTGATTTCTTTCCTTTGAGCATTGATTATGAGGAAAAGCTTTACGCTGTGGGAAAGATTCCCGGAGGGTTTATAAAAAGAGAGGGTCGTCCCACAGAAAAAGCTATTTTAACTTCTCGTCTTATTGATAGGCCTATAAGACCTTTATTTCCTAAAGATTATAGAAATGATGTTTCGGTTGTCGCTACGGTTTTATCCGTTGATCAGGATTGTAGTCCGGAAATTGCCGCTATGATAGGTTCTTCTATTGCTCTTTCTATTTCTGATATTCCTTTTATGGGTCCTACAGGAGCTGTTTCAGTTGGTATGATTGACGGTGAGTTTATTATCAATCCAACCGCTGAGCAAAGAGAAAAAAGCAAACTTGCTTTGACTGTAGCGTCTACAAAGCATAAAGTTATGATGATTGAGGCAGGGGCAGATGAGGTCACGGATGACGAAATGTTTAACGCTATTATGTTTGGGCATGAGCAAAATGTTAAAATTGTTGAGTTTATCGACAATATTGTTTCTGAAATAGGTAGGGAAAAACACAGTTATGAAGAACACGTTGTTCCAAAAGATATTTATCAGTCTGTTAAAGACACAATTACGGACGCTCGTATGGAAGAAGCTGTATTTACCGATATGAAGCAAGTGCGTGACGAGAGAATGACCGCTCTTACGGAAGAGGTTATGGGAAAACTTATGTCTGAGTATTGTGATGATGACGAGGAAGCTTACGCAGCTTTAATTGGCGAGGCTATTTACAAATATGAGAAGGAAACTGTTAGACGTATGATTCTTAGAGAGCATAAACGTCCTGACGGCAGAACTCTTGAGGAGATAAGGCCTCTTTCGGCTGAAGTGGATATTCTTCCAAGAACTCATGGTTCCGCGCTTTTTAAGAGGGGCCAAACGCAGGTGCTTACAGTTACCACTTTAGGGTCTATGGGCGAGGTTCAGAGACTTGATGGGCTTGATGAGCTTGAGGCCACAAAAAGATATATTCATCATTATAATTTCCCAAGTTATTCGGTAGGTGAGACCAAACCATCAAGAGGTCCAGGACGCCGAGAAATAGGTCATGGCGCATTGGCGGAAAGGTCTCTTGTCCCTGTTATTCCGGATGAAAGCATATTTCCTTACGCTATAAGGCTTGTTTCAGAAGTTGTGAGCTCAAACGGTTCTACTTCTCAGGCGAGTGTATGTGGTTCTACCCTTTCTCTTATGGCGGCGGGAGTTCCTATTAAAAAACCTGTAGCTGGTATTTCCGTTGGTCTTGTCACTGGGGAAACGGATCAAGATTTTGTTCTTCTTACAGATATTCAGGGGCTTGAAGATTTTTTCGGAGATATGGATTTTAAAGTTGCCGGTACTCACGAGGGTATTACCGCTATTCAAATGGACATTAAAATTGATGGTCTTACTCCGGAGATTATAAAGCAAGCTCTCTCAAGAACCCATATCGCGAGAGATTATATTATTGATGAGGTTATTCTTAAAGCTATTCCCGAGGTTAGAAAAAGTCTTTCTAAATACGCTCCTAAAATTTCTTTTGTTAAAATTAATCCTGATAAAATGTCGGAGGTTATTGGCTCAAGAGGGAAAACAATTAATAGAATTATTGAGGAATCGGGCGTTGATAAAATTGATACAGAGGACGACGGAAGAATTTTTGTTTCCTCAAATGATGAGGAAAAAATCAAAAAAGCTATTAATATAATTGAAGCTATAGCTAAAGACCTTGAAAAAGGTAAAATTTACACAGGTAAAGTAACAAGGATTATGAATTTTGGTGCTTTTGTTGAAATCGCTCCGGAAAAGGAAGGACTTGTTCATATCTCAAAACTTGACCGCAGCAGAGTAGAGAAAGTTGAGGACGTTGTTAATGTTGGCGATGAGGTTTCGGTTATGTTTATTGGCGTTGATGAAAAAGGAAGAATTAACCTTTCAAGAAAAGACGCATTATAATAATTTTTTTGCGAATAATAATATAAAAAGGCTTGCAGTTTTACCTGTGAGTCTTTTTGATATTGGAGGACATTTTAATGGTTGAGGTTATTAAACTTGATAATGGGATTACTGTTGTTATGGAGAAAATGCCGTCTGTAAGGAGTGTTTCTTTTGGTATTTTTGTGAAGAACGGTTCAAGAAACGAAAACAATAAAACGAATGGTATATCACATTTTATTGAACATTTAATGTTTAAAGGTACAAAGAACAGAAGCGCGAAGCAAATTGCTGATGATATGGATTCTGTGGGAGGTCAAATTAACGCTTATACTACCAAAGAGTATACATGTTATTATACCAAAACTCTTGACACGCACTTTGATATGGCTTTAGATGTTTTAGCCGATATGTATTTTAATTCTCTTTTTTCAGATGAGGATATTTCAAAGGAAAGAAATGTTATTATTGAGGAAATAAATATGTATGAGGACGCTCCTGAGGAAGTAGGGTATGATATTCTTCAAGGCGCTATATGGAAAGGCAATTCACTTTCTTTTCCGATTCTTGGTACGGAAAAAAGCATTTCAGGTTTTGACAATGTCAGTATAAAAAATTATTATAGAGAACATTATCGGACTGATAATACTGTTCTTTCGGTAGCCGGTAATTTTGAGAAAGATAAGATTATTGATGAAATTAAAAAATATTTTGGAAAATTTGAGAGTCTTGACAAAGAAACTATTTTAAAGAATAGTGTTTATGAAAAACCGTCTTATTTTAAAAGTGACGTTAAAAAAGAAAAAGATATTGAACAATTACATTTGACTATGTGTTTTCCTGGTGTTAAGGTAGGCTCTGATGAATCTTACGCTCTCGCCGCCGTTAACACAATTTTTGGTGGAGGAATGAGTTCAAGACTTTTTCAAAGAATAAGAGAAGAAAGAGGTCTCGTATATACTGTTTATTCATTTTCATCAAATTTCAGTGATTCTGGAATTTTTGGAATTTATGCCGCTCTTAGCCCTAATCATTTTAATCAGGTTTATGAGCTTATTTTAAATGAGATTTCAGAATTAAAAAAAGAAAAAATTACGAAAGAACAGCTTGCTAAAACAAAAGAACAGCTTAAAAGTAACTTTATTTTAAGTCTTGAGAACTCATCTTCGCGGTCGTCAAATATAGGCCGGAGTATGTTGCTTTTGAATAAAATTAATGAAGTTGATGATATAATTGAAAAAGTAAACGGAGTAAGTCTTGAGAATGTTGAAAATATTATTGAAAAGATTTTTAATTTGGAAAATATGAGTATTTCTCTTGTGGGAAGAAATATTGAGAAAATATGATTATATATTGAATGTTAATGTATTTTATGAATTTATAGTCTTATATTATGAAAATAATGATGTGGTTTAAAAAATTAAAAATTTTTACTTTTAATTTAGTGTGTTTTGGTGTATAATTAAAATTATAGTGAAAATTGTTTATTAATTTTTTATGTTTTTTAATTCCAATATATGAAAAGATTAAAAATTTATATATTTTTAGCGGTTAATTTAATGTTTTAGGCGGAAGAGGATATATAATAATGAACCAAACAATCAATGAAATAAAAAGTTTCCTACAAGGTATACCGATAGCTGATGTTATTAATGAGTTAGAGCGGTTTAGAAATGATGAGAGAAAAAGCGTTCAGAAGATTGTTGAGCAATATAGAAAAAAATATTATAAGTTTACAGACGAAATGAAAAGGCTTGAAAACATTTCTTATTATGAAGAAAAATATTATGAAAAAGGCGTAAATTTTATCGCTGGAATTGATGAGGTTGGAAGGGGGCCGCTTGCGGGACCTGTTACCGCGGCGGCTGTTATTTTACCAAGGAAATGCCGAATTATAGGAATTGATGATTCTAAAAAATTGTCTGAGAAAAGAAGAAAAGAATTGTTTTTGAGGATACAGGAAGAAGCTTTAGCTATAGGAATAGGAACTGTATCTAATATTGTTATTGACGAAATAAATATTTTGCAGGCTACATATGAGGCCATGAGAATTGCTGTTTCGAAATTAAAAATTATGCCTGGTCAGCTTCTTGTTGACGCTGTTGCCATTCCAAATGTAAATATTTCACAGGAAGGTATTATTAAAGGTGATTCTAAAAGTGTTAGTATTGCCGCCGCGAGTATTATAGCCAAAGTTACGAGAGATGAGCTTATGGAAAAGTACGGAGACGTTTATGACGGATACTATTTTGAGAAAAATAAGGGCTATGGCTCTAAGGATCATATAGAGGCGATAAAACGTCAAGGACTTTCTCCGATTCACAGAAAAAGTTTTACGAAAAATTTTATTTGATATTTTGTGTTTTTTGATGGGATTGATTATATGAAAATTAGTAATGACAGTCTTTTGGGGAATATAGTTGAAAGCAAATATAACGCCGCTGTTTCCGATATGTCGAAAACGCTTGCGCAAATGAAGTCAGGAGATATTTTTGGCGGAACGGTTGTTGATATTAAGCAAAACTCAGTGACTTTACAACTTGATAATAATATTGTTATTAACGCTAAATCTTTGATTAATCCTGATTTAAGAATTGGGGAGAAAGCTGTTTTTACTGTTAAAGAAAGCAATGCTGGTCAAATATTTGTTGAAATTTCCAAAACGGAGGAAGGAACAGCTAATTTTATAAAGGAACTTTTAAACAACGCTGAAATGCCTGTTACCAAAGAAAATATTGAGCTTGTTAAATTTTTGATTGACAATAATATGCCAGTTGATAAAGAAACTATTTCCGACGCGTTATATTTTAAGTACGCTAATGAGGAAAATATTAATAAAAGTGGAGAAAATTTAATAACAGATACAACAGGAAAAAATGTTCTTATGAAGAACTCGGATGTTTTTGAGTTAAACGGAACTTTGGGAAAAGAAAGTATGAGTAAAAGCGATGTTTTGGAAAAAGTATTATTTCTCCTAAAAGAAGAGATGCCGGCGGGAAAAGTTTCGGTTGATACTTTAAACAGGCTTATTGATAATCATACAGGACTTAAATATGAATTTTCCTCTATTGCCTCTAAGATTTCTAAATTGCCTGACGATGAGTTAAAAAACAAGCTTTTAGATATTCTTGAAATTGATAAAAATGATTTGAACTCTAAAAATATTCAAAAAGCCGTAAGAGAAAAGCTGTTTTTTAGTGAGGATGATTTTAAGTCTCATAAAAATATTTCGGATAAATTTGAGAAAATATTTGAAATTTCCTCAAAGAGCAGTGAGATTATATCGAAAATGCCTGAAGACATTCATAATAATACTGTAAAACAAAGTTTTGACAATATAAGAAATGATTTGAGTTTTATGAAAGAAATTGACAATTATAAACAATATGTTCAAATCCCTGTCAATGTTAATGGAAGAGAAAGTGAATGTGAGCTACATATTTTTAAGAACTCAAAAAACAATAAAAATTTTTCACAAAAAGCTTCTGTTCTGCTGGCTCTTGATTATTTTTTTGTAGGAAAAATTGACGCTTTTATTGAGAAAACGGATAAAAATCTTGCTTTTCAGTTTAGGTGCGAGAGAAAAGAAACAATTAATATTATAAAAAAAAATATAAATGAATTGTCAAATATGCTTGGAAATTATGGTTTTAGAATAACAAATATTGCTTATAGAGAAAAAGATGAGACTTTTAACATTATAAAAAGTAAAAATGGTGGAAACGCTAAAAAGGATTCAAACCGAAGGTATTCTTTTGATATGAGGGTGTGATATGTATGGCTGAAAATAAAAAGAATATTAATCCTAAGCAAAAGGCTGTCGCTCTTTCATATAACGCGGACAAAGATGTTTCTCCAAGAGTTATCGCTAAAGGAAAAGGTTATGTCGCTCAAAAGATTCTTGAGCACGGGGAAAAGGCTGACATTCCGGTTTATGAGGACGCTAGCCTTACGGAGGAGCTTACTAGGCTTGATTTGGGAGAAAATATTCCTCCTGAGCTTTATGAGGTAGTGGCTCAAGTTTTGGCTTTTATAAGTAATATTGACAGGTATGAGGAGATTAAACATCGTGCTGGCAAAAAATAATTGTGAAAAAGGGCGAATTGGTGAGAAAATTGCCGTAAGGTATTTAGAAAACAGAGATTTTGATATTATCGCTTTAAATTATAGAACCTCTTTTGGAGAAATTGATATTATAGCTAAAGATAAAGAATATATTGTTTTTATTGAGGTTAAATTTAGAAATAATTTAGAGTATGGATATCCGAGAGAGGCTGTCGGGAAAACTAAACAGAAAAATATCATTAAGACCGCCTATAGTTTTATTTCTGAAAATAATATTCAAAATATGAATTTTAGATTTGATGTTATTGAGGTTTGCCGCGATACTGTTAATTATATTGAAAACGCTTTTTGGGATTGGAATTGATTTTTATGGTTAAAAATATAAAAGGTGATTTAATTTATTTTACTTTTGAGAAATTTGATAATACAGAGGTTGTTTCTCATTGTTTCTCAACACGCAAAGGCGGAGTTTCCACAGGAGCTTTTGATTCTATGAATTTGCATTTTCGAACGGACAAGCCTGAAAATATTATTAAAAATTATAAAATAATTTGTTCAGCCATTAATGTTGATTATAGGAATATTGTTTTTTCAAAACAAATTCACAATGATACGATTTATACTGTTTCTCAGGAAGACAGGGGAAAAGGGCTTTTGAGAAACAGCGATATTTACGATGCCGATGGACTTATTACAAATGAAAAAGAAATAGTTTTGACGACTTTTTACGCTGATTGTGTCCCTATATATTTTCTGGACCCTATAAAGCGTGTAATCGCTATGGCTCACTCAGGCTGGAGGGGAACCGTAAAAGAAATCGGAGCGAAAGCTGTTTTAAAAATGGAAAAGGATTATGGTTGTGAGAAAAAAAATATTTTGGCTGGAATAGGGCCGTCAATTAAAAAGTGCTGTTTTGAGGTTGATTATCCGGTTGTTCATGAATTTGAGAATAATATGTCTTTTTCAAAAGATTTTATTTTTAAGGACAAAGAAAAAGAGGGAAAATATAAAATAGATTTACAGGGGATTATTGAGAAGTCTCTTATTTTATCGGGAATTTCCAAAGAAAATATAGAAAATGCCCATATATGTACAAAATGTAACCATGATTTGTTTTTTTCGCATAGGTATATGGGAGATGAGAGAGGAAGTATGGCGGGGCTTATTTCATTGAAATAACCTTTTTAAAATTTGTTTTATTTTTTATTGATTGGTGATATCGTATGACAACAGAAATAATAAAAACGAGAAGATTGATTTTATGCGAATTTAAAAAGGAAGATGCGGAAATGAGTATGAGAATGGAGCATCTGATGGAGAAGCTACGAAAAATTCTACATGGTCCGTGTATGAGAATGTAGAAATTACCAAAAACGTTTTTAATTAATAATATCAGAAAATAATATTGGAATAAAGGAATAACTTCTGAAGTTTTACAGGTTGTTATTGATTTTTTCTTTACAATAGAATGTATTAATCGTAATGAGGCAAGGCTAAATAATCATCATTCTGGCATGACTATGAGAAAATGCGGTATGTCTCATGAGGAAACACTTAGGCAGTTCACAAGAAATAATATGGTGATATGTGATTGCTGTTATTTCTTAATTTTGAGAGAAGATTATATATGGAAATAAGTAATGTGTGAAAAAGTTTTAAAATAAATCGGTTTTATAGAGATTTATAAAATTTTTAGGGCGAAACTATAAAAAATTTTTTTAATATGTCAGGTTTATTAAAGTTTGCCGGTTGTTCTTTTATTGTTTCGCTGTAGATGTGAGGTTTTCTATTTTGAGCAAAAAAAATATAATTTTTAAAGTTGAAAAAGATAGTATTGCCGAGGAAATGGGAATTGAACCCGGAGACGTTCTTATAAATATAAACGATACCAATATTAAAGATGTTTTTGATTATAGATATTTAATTCAGAATGAATATATTGAGGTTGGTATTGAAAAGCCGAATGGGGAAGAATGGCTTTTGGAAATTGACAAAGAAGAATATGAGGATCTGGGAATTGTTTTTGAAAAAGGGCTTATGGATAAAGCTAAAAGCTGTTTTAATAAATGTGTATTTTGTTTTATAGACCAACTTCCGAAAGGAATGAGAGATACTCTTTATTTTAAAGATGATGACACAAGGCTTTCTTTTTTACAGGGAAATTATGTAACACTTACGAATATGAGTAAAGATGACATTAACAGACTCATTTTTTATCATTTCTCACCGATTAATATATCCGTACATACAACGGATATGGAGCTTAGAAAATATATGCTTAAAAATCCCAACGCTATAAATGTTATGGATTATATAAAATGTTTTTATGAAGCCGGTATTAAAATGAATTTTCAGATTGTTTTATGCAAAGGAATTAACGATGGGGGGCATCTTATAAAATCAATTTGGGATTTGAGTAGTTTTATTCCTAATGGAATTAGTTTGTCAGTTGTTCCTTTTGGTATGACAAAATTTCGTGACGGACTTGAAAAAATTGAGGCTTTCAATAAAAAAGATTGTTGTGATATAATTGATATGGTTGAGAAAACTCAAAAAGAGCTGTTTGATAGATTCGGTACGAAATTTGTTTTTTTATCAGATGAATTTTATATTATCGCTGAAAGAGAATTTCATAACGCTGATTTTTATGAAGATTTTTCACAGCTTGAAAATGGTGTTGGAATGATTAGTCTTATGGAGAGTGAATTTTTCGCTTATCTAAAATTGTTGGATGGCGACAATAAAAGACGTCATATTTCTATTGCCACGGGTTCCGCCGCTTATAAATTTATTTTAAATTTAACTTCCGAATTGACTAAAAAATTTAATTATACTAAAATAGATGTATATGAAATAAAAAATAATTTTTTTGGAAATACAATTACTGTTTCAGGTCTTTTGACAGGCGGCGATATAATTGAGCAGCTTTCAGGAAAAGAATTAGGCGATTGTTTGTTAATTCCGGAAAACGCTTTTAAAGCTGATGATACTATTATGCTTGATGACGTTAATATTAGAGACATTGAGAAAGCGCTTAGATGTAATGTGAAAATTTCATATTCCGACGGAGCCAAGTTTATAAATAATATCTTATTTTAAAAATGAGATAAGGAGGAAAATTTTATGGCAAAACCTATTGTTGCCGTTGTTGGCAGACCTAACGTAGGTAAGTCTACACTTTTTAATAAAATAGCGGGAGAAAGAATTTCGATTGTTGAGGATACTCCCGGAGTTACGAGGGACAGGATATACGCTGAGGCGGAATGGCTTAACTATAAATTTACCCTTATTGATACAGGCGGTCTTGAGCCGGAGTCAGACGATGTTATTTTAAAACAAATATACGCTCAGGCCGAAATAGCTATGGAAACGGCGGATGTTATTTTGTTTGTTGTTGATGTAAAGACAGGTGTTACCGATACTGATATGCAGGTTGCGAATATTTTGAGAAAAACTAAAAAACCTATTGTTCTCGCTGTAAATAAAGTTGACGACCTTAGAAAATACAGTATGGATGTTTATGAGTTTTATTCTCTTGGTCTTGGTGACCCATGGGGAGTCTCAGCTGGACAGGGGCTTGGTCTTGGGGATATGCTTGATGAGATTGTTAAGCATTTTTCTAAGGATTGCCTTGATAATGACGATGATGATACAATTAAGATTGCTATAATCGGGAAACCTAATGTCGGAAAATCTTCTCTTATTAATAAGATTTTAGGGGAAGAAAGGGTTATTGTAAGTGATATAGCGGGAACTACGAGAGACGCTATTGACTCTTATTATGAGAAAGACGGACAAAAATATATTTTTATCGATACTGCCGGCATGAGAAGGAAAAGCAAGATTAAAGAAAATATTGAAAAATACAGTATTATACGTGCGGTTGCGGCTGTGCAAAGGGCGGACGTTTGTGTTTTGATGATTAACGCTGAAGACGGAATTACAGATCAGGACACAAAAATCGCCGGAATTGCCCATGAAAATGGAAAGGCTTCCATTATAGTCGTGAATAAGTGGGATTTGATTGAAAAAGATAACAAAACGATGAATAAATTTATTAAAAATATTGAGAACGAACTTAAATATATGCCGTATGCCCCTGTATTGTTTATTTCAACCCTTACGGGACAGCGTATCCATAAGCTTTTTGGGATGATTAAAGTTGTTTTTGAGAATAACTCAAGAAGAATCTCTACAGGGCTTTTAAATGACGTGTTGATTGAGGCTATGGCTGTTAATCAGCCTCCGGCGGAAAAAGGTCGGCCTCTAAAGATTTATTATATTACGCAAGTTTCTGTTAAACCGCCAACATTTGTTTTATTTGTGAATGATTCAGAGCTTTTACATTTTTCATATAAAAGATATATTGAAAATCAGTTAAGGCAAGCTTTTGGTTTTGATGGAACTCCTATACATTTTATCGCTAGAAACAGAAAAGAATAATTGATATTTTTTTTGATAGTGAGAATAACTTTCAAAAAATATTTCTTTGATTTTAAAATACAGTAATTATTCAAGTGATGAGAAATGTGAGTATGATTTATATATTATTGCTGTAAAATCATATTTTATCAATAAGTTGTATGAGTTTATTAGAAGAAAAAAATATATTGAGAAAGATAAAAATGGAGACATTTAAATATGTACGCAAAATGAGCGGAAAAGTATGGGAAGACCAGAAAGCGGGTAAAATAGAAAATTTACTGAAGATTATAAGAGTACGGTTCCAAAGGATTATACAAATGACAGAATGGCTCATTTATATATAGCTATTGAGTGGTAAAAAATTACTCTGTCATAATTTTTTAAGGAAGTGATTTTTATGGAAAGGCTTATTTGTCTTGTTATAGGATATATTATAGGATGTATACAAACTGCTTTTATTGTGGGACGGATTATGGGAAAAATAGACATTCGTGATTTTGGAAGCGGAAACGCTGGTACTACCAATGTGACGAGAGTTCTTGGAGCGAAAGCGGGAGCTATTGTTTTTGTTTCAGATATTCTAAAAGCGGTTATAGCGTATTGTATTTGCGCGGCTATTTTTAAGGGCGGAGGAACTTTTTTCGGCGATGGTAACATACTTTGGGGAATTTACGCCGGGGTAGGCGTTATTCTTGGACACGATTTTCCTTTTTACCTTAATTTTAAAGGAGGAAAAGGAATAGCCTCCACGCTTGGACTTATTTTATGCGTTGATTGGCGTGTGGCGCTGACTACTTACGCTTTTGGTCTAGCGGTTGTCATTGTTAAAAAATACATATCGTTATGTTCTCTTGTTATGGTTGTTGTCGCTCCGGCGTCTATGGTTTTATTTAGTTTTGTTATGGGAAATAAAATTAATACCGAAGCGGTTCTTCTTATGTCGGCTATTGGATTTTTAGCTTATTATCAGCATATACCTAATATAAAAAGACTTATTAAAGGTGAGGAAAACAAATTCAGTATTAAAAGAAATAAGTAGGAGGTATTGCTATGAGTAAAATTTCCATAATTGGTTCGGGAAGCTGGGGAACAGCTCTTTCTGTTCTTCTGAGCGATAACGGTCATGAGGTTGTTTTATGGTCGAGGATTAAAGAAAAGGCTGAAAAAATCGCGAGGGATAGAGAAAATAGAGAGTATTTACCGGGAATTATTCTTTCTGATAATATAAGAGTTACATATACAGACTCTGATATTGAAAATTCAGATTTAGTTATTCTTTCGGTTCCTTCTAAGGCTGTCAGAGAAACCGCGAAACGATTTTTAAATTATTTTTCGGAAAATCAAATTATTGTAAATGTAGCGAAAGGAATTGAGGAAGGATCACTTTTGAGGCTATCTCAAATTATTAAAGAGGTTGTTCCCTTTTGCAGGGTTGCTGTTCTTTCCGGTCCGAGTCACGCTGAGGAAGTGGGAAAAGGTATGGTTACAGCTTGTGTCGCCGCTTCTGAAAGTATTGAGGTCGCTGAGGCTGTTCAAAAAATATTTATGAGTCCTGTTTTTAGAGTTTACACAAATACAGATATTATAGGAGTTGAAGTCGGCGGTGCTTTAAAGAATCTTATCGCCCTCGCCGCTGGAATTTCTGATGGCGTTGGATTTGGGGATAACTCAAAAGCGGCGCTTATGACAAGGGGAATCGTTGAGATTTCAAGACTTGGCGTAGCTATGGGCGGAAAAGCGGAAACATTTTCCGGACTTTCTGGAATCGGGGACCTTATTGTCACATGTACCAGCAGGCACAGCCGAAACAGAATGGCCGGCGTGCTTTTAGGCAAGGGAAAATCTCTTGAGGAAACTCTTAAAGAAGTACATATGGTTGTCGAAGGTGTTAATACAGCTAAGGCGGCTTATGATTTGTCTGTTAAATACAATGTCAATATGCCTATCACGAAGGAGATTTATGACGTTTTGTTTTTCGGGCAAGATACAAAACAGGCGGTTGTCAATCTTATGACAAGAGACAAGACCGCCGAGTATAATTTTATTAATTAATTTGGGAGGTATTAATAATGTACAAAGATGTTAAAGGCAAATGGGTTGCCGACCTTGGAAACGGAAATTATAAAAATCCTATTTTATTCGCAGACTATTCAGACCCTGACATTATTCGTGTAGATGACGATTTTTTTATGGTTTCATCTTCTTTTACATATTTTCCTGGAATGCCTGTTTTACACTCAAAAGATCTTGTAAACTGGAAAGTTATCAGCCACGCTGTAGAAAAGATGCCTTTTGAGCGATATGACAAGCCTCAACACGGAAAAGGTATATGGGCGCCAAGTATAAGATTCCACGATGGCAAGTTTTATGTTTATTTCGGTGATCCTGATCTTGGTATTTTTATGGCGAATACTTCCGATCCTTTTGGAAAATGGAATGATGTTGTGTGCGTTAAAGAAGCTTATGGCTGGATTGATCCATGCCCTATTTGGGACGACGATGGAAAAGCTTATCTTGTTCACGCTTTCGCTAAAAGCAGATGTGGTTTTAAAAGCCGACTCGCGATAAGTGAGATGTCTCCTGACGGAACCAAGCTTATTGGTGAGGACACTATGGTTTTTGACGGAAGAA